>JAZFTF010000124.1:0-5690 GCA_036446495.1 Candidatus Omnitrophota bacterium
TGCCTCTATTCAAAAACGCCTTTAACGCGTCCGGGTATAACGATATGGATTGAAGAAAATTATAAGCGTCAAAATTCAGTATGTCGATATCCAGCCCCAGGAGTATCGACCAATCTGTATTCCCGCAACAATGTATAGCGGCGAGAGCTCCTTCTTCATGTATAGCGCTTACAACTTCCTCGATCTTTGTGGTAACATCATCTTTTTTGATATTGACAACGCTCGAGCCTATAGATACAAGATACGGCTCGTCTATAAAGATTATGATGTTATTAAAGATCTCTTTTAATTTTCTTATCTGGTATCTCGCCTTTATCGCGAGTATCTTTACCAGCGTCTCAGAAAGTTCCGGGTTGTAAAGAATAGACTGTTTCTTCTCGTCTGTCACCGAAAGACCAAAGCTTATCGGCCCGGTTATGTGCCCTTTCAAGAAAGCTGTGTTCTTTAGATCGAACGCCTTTGCCTGTGAGATAAATTCGTAAAATCCCGCGGCGTGTTTTTCCGTTATCGCGAAGTAATCCAGATCCTCTTCAATGATCTTGTGATACGTCTTCTCGATCTCGCCCATCAAGCCTTTAGAAGTATCTATCCAGACTTTATTCTTTTTCTCATCTATCACCGCGCACGGAAATCCTTCCATGTACTGGACATACATATTCTCAAAGAACGCGCGCTTAGGCATCTGGGGCCAAAACGGTATCTCTTTATAACTTTCTAAGATCTTACCACAAGCCTCTTTAGGATCTGTGAAAGGTACGCTTCCTATTGCTGTGGCCAAAAAATTTTTCGTCAGGGCTTTATTCATTTTAATAAACTATATCATAAAAAAATAGGTTTGGCAAATTTTTACATTAGTTTTACAGCTGCATCGATTCGAGTCGCGCAACGCGTTTCTCTAAAGGCGGGTGAGTGCTGAAGAGAGTCGCCAGTATACCACCGCGCAATGGATTTACTATAAATAGGTGCGCGGTCTGAGGCGTTGCGTTCATGCTATGGCGCTTTGCAGACTGCTCAAGTTTCTTAAGGGCGTTAGCGAGCCCATAAGGGGAATGAGCAAAGCCTGCTCCCCGCCTATCGGCGGCGTACTCCCTGGTGCGCGATATAGCCAACTGAACTATAAGCGCGGCCAACGGGGCTACTATGGCTATTGCCAAAAGCGTCAGTACATTTCCACCCCTACCCCTGCCTCTTCCCCCGAATATCGCCGCCCATCTCGCCATACTCGCTATCAGCATTATGGCGCCCGCGATGGTAGCCGTTATAGTCATTATAAGAGTGTCTCTGTTCTTTATATGGGCCAGCTCGTGAGCGAGGACACCCTTGAGCTCCTCTTCACTTAAGAATTTCGTAATACCATCGGTCACGCATACCGCAGCGTGGTCAGGATCTCTGCCGGTAGCAAAGGCGTTTGGGACCTCTTTGGGCATTATGTAGATCCGCGGCATGGGGAGCGACGCGTCTATACATAAGTCTTCTACTATTGTATGGAGCACCGGAGCCCGATGTCTCTCAACCTCTTTGGCGCCATACATCGAAAGGACTATCTTGTCGCTGAACCAATAGCTCCCTATATTCAAAAAGAACGCGAACACAAACGCTATGACCGCACCCCTGGGTCCGGCAAACATATGGCCGAGCCATATAAGGATGAGAGTGAGCGTCAAGAGCAAGACAAATGTCTTCATGTAGTTCATTGTGTCACCTTGTATTTGGAAAATCCGAAATCATTCGGTTTACGGTTTTCGGTTTGCGTACCGCACGCAAACCGCATACCGCTAACCGCGCACCGCATCTATTTCACCCCATTACCACTTCCACTTTGTATATCTTATTCTTATCACCAGGCTTTATGAGTGTATCATCCTGGAGTTCTCCGTCTATGTAGAGCTCTTTGACTCCCCGCTGGACGCCTTCCGGGTTCTTTATCTCTATTTCATAGATAGACCCTCTAAAAGGTCTCACTATCTTGCACCTCTTCCATTTGGAGGGTATACAGGGATCGATCCTCAAGCCTTCATACTCTCTGCGCGCGCCCAGGATATATTCAGTAGCCACCATAAAATTCCAGCCCGACGTGCCGGTTATCCAGGTAAAGGCCCCTTCGCCATATAGATAAGGGTGTTCCGGGCCAACCAGATACTCCGCGTAGACATAAGGCTCAGTCTTATAAAGATCGTAATCTTTCTGAGCATTGGGCATTATCTTCTTTATAGAGCTGTAAGCCTTATCCCCTCTTCCCGCCATACACTCGGCCGCTACCTGGAATGTCGCCGCATGGCAGAAGACCGCAGCATTCTCCTTGGTGCCCTCGGAGAACATGCTTATCCTTCCCAATTTACCGTCGAATTTACTGTAAGCGGGATAGAACAACGCCAATCCGTGCTTTCCATCGAGATATTTATCAACTGATTTGAGTATCTTCTTCTGTCTCTCCGGCGTAGCGACCCCTGATAGTATAGCCCATGACTGGGCGTTTATGTAGATCTTGCCCTCTTTGTTCTTTGATGACCCATATACAGTGCCATCATCGGTAAAGCCTCTTGCATACCAGTCGCCATCCCAGCAAAGTTTGTTTATCCTATGCTCCATAGTACGGGCCTTATCCACAAAGCCTTTGGCCTCTCCGTCCTTGCCCATTAAGAGTGCCAGTTCCGATAGGATCTTAAGAGACCTGACGAGCGCCATAGCGAGCCAGACACTCTCTCCTTTTTCTTTTATGCCGGCGGCGTCGATAGCGTCGTTCCAATCAGCGTGGCCTATCAATGGAAGGCCTTTCGGGCCGACATCATTAAAACAGAAGTTGAGATTCTTCTCGAGATGCTCAAAGAGCGTACCCTCGCCGTCCGCCCTCGCCCCTCCTTTAAACCCTGGATCTATCTCCCATCCCCTTATCCACTTGTCTTTGAGGTATGGGATATATTCGTTCAAGATCTCTGTATCACCGGTCTCTTTCACATAGGCGGCCACTGTTATAGTCAACCATATCTGATGGTCCTTGTTGGGCGTATGTCCCGCCGTCCCCGCCGTATCAGACCACCCTGGAGCGGATGTCCCGTCTCTCCTTATGAGCGAGGCGATCTTCATTATCTTCTCTTTGGCGTGATCCGTATTTATAGACATTATCCCTTCCGCATCCTGGCAGGAGTCCCTGTACCCACGGCCACCGGCGCCTTCATGGTAATAACTGGGCGATCGCGACCAGAGGTTACAGATATAGAGCTGGTACTTGACCCATATATTCATGATAAGATCGAAGTCTTTATCCGGTGTCTCTATCCATATGTTATGGATGATCCTATGCCTCCAGAGCGCCTTCACTTTCTCGAGTTCTTTTCTGGCTTCTTTGGGTTTGCGATATTTTGACAGCATGCCACTAAGGCCCTGCACGCTCTGTGCCTGACCCATGATTATAGTAAATACTTTCTTAGCCTTGGGCAATAAAGTCAATTCATGCTTTAATGCGGCTATCCCATCCTCCCCTGAACAGCAGGGTGATGTCTTAAAGTTCCCGCTGGTCACGGCATCAGGATTCTGTTCATTATTGTACCTTCCCATAAACGCGCTCTTGCGTGTAATATACCCCTTGACGGGCAGACTTGAACCAAAGAATAGAGTAGAATCAAACAGCTTTATGTTAAAACTACCCCATGCAGCAGTCTTCTTGGCAAATATCGCCTTGTGGGACTTGTCGAACCAGACCCTATTATATAGGTTCATTATATTCCTATAACGCAACTCCTGATGGTAATCTCCCATGAGCCATTCGGCATATGGGAACAATTGTAGATCTCTTTGCCTATTAGTATTATTTGCGATCTCCACTATGCAGACTTCACAAGATTCGTTGCGCGGGACAAACCATGTCATCTTGGTCCTTATGCCGAAGTATTCCGTCTCTATCTCTGTATAGCCAAGACCGTGCCTTGCCTCGAAGAACTGAAACTTTTTCCTCATAGGTTGGTAAGAAGCCGACCAACACTTCTTGGTCTTCTTATCTCTCATGTAGATATATCTGCCCGGCCTGTCAAAATGCCAGTTCTCCGGGAGCCATCTCGTCATCCTGTCGGTCCTGCAGTCCTTATAAAAACTATACCCTCCGGCCTGATGCGAGATTATGGCGCAGTATGAGTCGTTCGTCAGATAGTTTATCCAGGGCCTGGGTGTATTAGGGTCTTTTATTACAAATTCTAAACCGTCCTCTGAGAAATTGCCGTATTTCACTTTATATTTGCCTCCTTTTAAAAGCGGTTCGCGGTTTTCGGTTAGTGGTTCGCGTATCGCGCGTAAACCGCACACCGCTAACCACGCACCGTCCATATTTACTGTTCGGAAGCGAGCTTCAGCGGGTTATAACCTTTAATAGCGAATATCCCGTAAGCGGTAGCGCTTACAGAACCCGTATTCTTGCCTTTGGGGGTCCGCCATCCATGCCCTGTATCCACGTTATCCTGCGTGGCATATGGCAGACATCCCGCGCCCTGCCCCAGCTTTGACGGGCTCGATATTATCATCTTCTCCAGCTGGCTTAAGTAAAAATTATACTTGTTCCGGTATACATATGCCCTCTTAAGATCGACTACCTTCTCGTGAAAATCCCTCATTATCCGAAGCGCCACCACCATCTGCGCCGTCCATTCCGTAGAGATCACCCCGCCCCTAGCCATATGTTTGTTCCTGGCGAAGTCAAAACCGGTCACTTTGATAATCTTTCCGTCAGGACGCTGGAAATCTACAGTCACCTTGCAGTTATCCTCCGCGAACTTCATTATGGCATCCGGGTCCATCCCGGATTCGATAAGGGTCGCTGGGCCGAGGGCCGCGATAGCCCACGAAAATGTGTCGGTCGCTATGGTGGCATCCCCCTTGCCCCTGTTTATCCTGCCTGTGTCAGTGAAGGCATTATCCTTTATCCAACCCAACACTTTCCGGGCAGCTCTCTTGTACTTATCATCACCTGTCTTCTTGTGGAGCATCGTAAAAAATGCATAGGCGTCGAGATTGTGTTCGGTGCTATACCAGGTCTCGTTCGGACCGCCTCGCAAACCGCCATCTTTATCATCATTCTGGAGCTTAATAAGCCAATCCCCTATGCTCTTTGCCATGGGCAGATAGTCCCTGGTGCCCACCATATCCATATGCTGGATAGCGGCTATGCCTATCCATGTATTGGGCCCGGTGTGGACATCATGCTCTACGATCGAACCGACATTTACGTCATAGGCGTTCACAAAGGCCCCCCTCCTTTTGGAGGCTTTGTATTTAAAGAAATCCAGGATATCTTCCGCGCTCTCTGAGTCACCATAGAGAAGAAAGGCTTGGGCCGCGAGCGACTGGTCGTAGATAAAGGCTACGTCCTTAAGGAAAGCGTCTCCCTCGTAGCTCGGTATAAGCTTGGTCCTCCTGTTTTGATGAAGGAGGATCCAATCATACATCTTATCTGCCGTCCTCTTCTCAAGATTCACCCGAACCCTTTCTATATTCCTCAACTCTTTAAGCCGCATATCGGTCCGTTTATTTATAACATCAAGCTCTTTCTGCAGCATCTCATTATCCTCAGATAGGGCCGCTAGTTGAGCCTCCAAGGCCCCTTTTATGGTCTGCGTCCTGGCAAGCTCTTCTTTATAGCTCTTCGCTCCTGTCTTATCTTCTATAAGGCTATCCTCGAGATTAGAGAGCCTTTGCCGCTCAGA
>JAZFTF010000125.1:0-5443 GCA_036446495.1 Candidatus Omnitrophota bacterium
CGAAGCTTACGAAAGACGCGCTATTGCAATCGCAGAAGTCGGCATTTCCAGGGACTTCAGCGTTTGAGGAGAAAGGCCCGGGTGGTGGCCCAAGCGGTGGCCCTAAGAAACCACCTGGCGGATAATAAATAGTTAATGACATAATAAACTTTAAGCCTTTAGCTTTCAGTCATCAGCTTTCAGCTAAAAAATCTTTTGCTGAGAGCTGAAGGCTGACGGCTGAAGGCTTTATTATTTGAGGCTTTATTATTTGTCAATTGTCATCAGTTTCAACGTATGGTATTATATATACATGTTTCTGGATGTTACGATATTGAGTCCTAGAAAAGTCATATTTAAGGGGCAGGCGAAGAGTGTAATTGTGCCCGGGGAAGGGGGCGTCTTCGAGGTACTGCCTTTCCATAAGCATATCTTGAGCCGCCTTCTCTCAGGGGTTTTAATTGTAGATGGCCAAGGGATCTCTATAAAGAGAGGAGTAATAAAGGCCAGCAAGAACGAGGTAACGATCATACTGGAAGAAGAGTAGTATTAGGGGGTGGCTAAGTTACTAGAATATTTACATTTGATTAATATAACGTCTTCATGTATACTTATATAGCACATATAACATAATAGTATAATAATATAACCATATGGATCGCAATTTAGCCCTAATTTTAATATTCGCCATCGCAATTTTAGGACCGTGCGCTGTCTTTGCCGCGGGCTGTTTCGCGAGTATCGGCGCGCTCGGGAGAAATCCCTCTGCCGCTCCCAAGATATTCACAGCGCTAATAATAGCGCTTGTCTTCGCGCAGGCCCTGGCGGTTATCGCGATACTTGTGGTATTCCAGCTGTTCGCAGGATAATGTTAGTTGATAGTCCGGAGTTTGGAGTTTGGAAAATAAAAAGATTTATAAAAGATTTGTATTTTTCATGTTGAGCTATGGACTACTAGCTCCGGACTCCGGACTCCGGACTCCGGACTAAAAGAAGAGAGGTTTACAATATGTGGTTTGTCATTCCCGCAATTTTGACCCAGGTCTTCATATTTATAACCCTGATTCTTATATTCAGGAGCATATTGACGAAGAATGTAGTTTCGGCTACCAAGCATATCGATGAACTGAACCAGGAATACACCAAGAGGGAGGAAGAAGCCGATAAAAAGCTTGTAGAGGCGACAAAGAAGGCCCAGGAAATAATAGCCAAGGCGACCGATGAAGCCCAGATAAAGAAGGCAGAGGCCATAAAGAAGCTTGAAGAGGCGAAACAAGAGATGTTGAAAGAGGCGCGGGGCCAGGCCGATACTATCGTACAGCAGGCCGATAAGACACGAGAGGCCCTTATCGGAGAGGTAGAGGAGCGCATAGCAAAGGAGGCCATAGCGAAGGCCTCCGAGCTTATCCAGTACGCTCTTCCGGAAGAACTCAAGCTCGTCGCGCACTCACAGTGGATAAATGATCTGATAGAAAATGGTTTCGAGAATATAGGCAAGGTAAAGATAGTCGAAGGTGTAAAAGAGATAAAGGTCGTCACCGCCTTTCCTTTAAAAGAGAGTGACCGCGCGAAGATATTAAAGAAGGTCAATGAGCTTCTGGGGGCTGACATGGACTTGAAGGAGGAATTAGACCCGAAGATCATGGCGGGTATAGTAGTAGAGATAGGCTCACTTGTCCTGGACGGCAGTTTGAGAAATAAGATATTAGAACAGACTACCGCGCTCGATGCTGCGGAGAAAGGCGCCGGTGGGCAGTAAGAAAACTGATACCAAAAGATCCCAGACGAGTTTTGACGTCCGGGAAGAGGGATACGTAGAGGCTGTGCGACAGTTCGTCGTGATCGCCAAAGGGCTCCCTTTCTGTATGAACGGGCAGATCGTCGAATTCGCCAACGGCGCCGAAGGCCTCGTCATAGGATTTACAGCTGAGGATATACAGATCCTTATCTTGGGTGACGCTACCGGTATCCGCGCGGGTGATAAAGTATATAATAAGGGCAAGTCATTAGACCTCCCTGTAGGTGACGCGTTCGTGGGCCGGATAGTGAACGGTCTCTGTCAGCCGCAGGATGGGCTCGGGCCGATAGAGCCCAGTGATAGCTTTCCTGTTTTTTGCGTGGCGCCGGGAGTCATGGAGCGTAAACCCGTAGATCAGTCGTTCGAGACCGGTACGTTGATACTCGACGCGATCATCCCGACCGCAAAGGGACAGAGACAGCTTTTGATCGGAGACCGTCAGACCGGGAAGACGACGGTCGCTTTGGACGCCATCCTCAATCAGAAAGGCAAGGATGTTATCTGCATCTATTGCATCATAGGCAAGCCATATTCAAGCCTTGTAAAGGTAGTGGATCTCCTCAAAGAACACGATGCCTTAAAATATACCATTGTTGTCACAGGTGTAGCCTCTTTATCTACAGGCGAGCAGTACCTGACCCCTTATACCGCGGCGATGCTCGGAGAGTATTTCATGTACAAGGGCAAGGACGTCTTTGTAGTCTTCGATGACTTTACAAAACATGCCTGGATATATCGCCAGCTCTCTCTTCTTCTCGAGCGCGCCCCGGGCCGTGAGGCCTACCCCGGAGATGTCTTTTATATACACTCTCAGCTTGTGGAGAGGGCGGGGTGTTTGAACGATGAGCGGGGAGGGGGGTCTATGACATTCTTCCCGATAGTTGAGATACTCCAGGGAGACCTTACAGGATATATCCCCACAAATATAATCTCGATGACGGATGGCCAGCTCTATTTTGCTACAGACCTTTTTAAGAGAGGCTTTATGCCCGCTATCGATTTCGGGCTATCCGTCTCACGTATCGGGAACAAGGCGCAATGGAGTGCCATGCGTTCGGTCAGCAAGACATTGAGGCTCGATTATATCCAGTATAAAGAACTCTTAAAAGTGACGCAGATGCAATCGAGCGGGATCTCGCAGGATGCCCAGGCCAAGCTGAAGCGGGGCGAGGCGATAAACGCTCTTATCAATCAGTACAGGAACCAACCTGTTGCCATGGAAGCTCAGATCGTCTTTTTGAATACCCTTAATCTTGGATTGCTCGATAACCTCTCGAAAGAACAGATCATACAGTTTAGGGATGAGATCTGCCCGTTTATTACAAAGAAGCACCCAACGTTCTTTGAAGATCTTCGCGCTCAAAAGAAGATAAGCGATGAGATGGCTGAAAAGCTGAATAGCTGCTTGAAGGAATACATAACCCAGATGCTAAAGTAAGATGAAGACGTTAGTTAGCGTAAAGAAAGACATGGAGTTTAATGAGGGGCTCTCGCAGCTGATCGAGACGCTAAAGTCGATCGCTATCGCTCACTATTACGCTATGGAGAAGAGGCTGACTGTATTTGAGCAGTTTCTTCCTACGGTAGAGACCTTCTTTCAACTGATCGACACAGATGCGGCGAGACACCCATTTATAGATCCCAAAGAGAGCAAGCAGGTCGTAGTCGCTGTGACCACAGATACCGGTTTCCTGGGCGGGCTCAATATGAAGGTAGTAGGCGCGGCGCTCGAAGAGGCCAAAAATATGCCTACGACGATAATCGTTGTAGGTGAGCGCGGGAAGATGTATGTTAGTGGAACGGGCCATCCAATGGTAAGCTTTCCCGGTATCCAGGATGAGGAGAGGCGCGCCCAGGCATGGCAGCTTCGTGATTATATTTTAGAAAAGGTATTGGCCGGAGAGTTTGACACGGTCAAGGTGATATATCCGAGGGCCGTTACCTTTGGTGTCCAGCGTATAAAAGTGGTTCCTTTTCTGCCATTCCGTCCGGGCGATACAAAGAAGCCGAGGTCCGGCGTGATACCGGATATGATATTGGAGTCCAGGCCGCGGGATATTATCGAATATCTCGTATACCTTTGGATGGGGGAGATGTTGTATGATATCTTCGGCTTGAGCAGGCTGGCGGAATTCTCAGCCCGTTATGTCCATCTTGACGAAAGCGGTGAAAAGCTTAAAGAAGAAGAGAAGAAAGTGCAGTTGGAGTATTTCCGCATCCGTCACGAGCTTGCCGACCGCGCTCTTCGCGAACTGATATCAGGGAGATCTGTCCGTGAAAAAAAATAATAAAGATGTAAAGATAGTGGGACACATTATAGCGGTCCAGGGGCCGGTAGTAGACGTGAAATTCGACTCCCAGAAGGATGTTCCCAGTGTATATGGCTTTATCATTACGCATACAGTGGATGGCGAAGAGGTTTACCTGGAGGTTGCCGAGCACATGCCCGGGAATATAGCGCGCTGCATAGCTATAAACTCGACCATCAATGTAGCCCGTCATCAAAAGACCTATTATTCAGGTAGAGGTATTGAGATACCGGTAGGAGACGGTATGTATGGGCGGCTCGTCAACGTATTGGGGCAGCCTATAGACAAAAAAGGGGAGATCAAACATGTTGAGAAGGTGCCTATCCACAGGCCCCATATGGGCAGTATCTTAAAAACTAATACAGAAAAGGCCAAAAGCTTCGAGGTCATGGAGACAGGACTTAAGATGATAGATCTTCTCTTTCCTATGGTCAAAGGCTCAAAGACAGGGATCTTGGGTGGAGCGGGTATGGGAAAGAGCGTTCTTATTCTGGAGATAATAGAGAAGATCGTAAAGATGCAGCAAGGCTCCTGCGTCTTTGCTGGCGTCGGCGAGCGTATCCGCGAAGGCAACGAGCTCTATTATGAACTTACCGAATCCGGCATTATTTCCAAGACTCAGATGGTCTTCGGCCAGATGAACGAGCCGCCGGGAGCGCGTTTTGGCGTGGCCATGACCGGTATTACACTGGCTGAGGCGATCCAGAAGAAGAACCAGGATGTTCTTCTCTTTGTCGATAATATCTTTCGCTATGTGCAGGCCGGATCCGAGATGTCGACCCTCATGGGGCGCGTCCCTTCTGAAACAGGCTACCAGCCCACGATGATGGCGGAGGTGAGCGAATTCCACGAGAGGATAAAGACATCAGAAAGAGGGGGCGGGTCGATCACTTCTATCGAGTGCGTATACGTTCCTGCTGATGACCTGACAGACCCGGCTGTTGTGGTGCTCTTCAGCTTTATGGATAATGTAATGGTACTTTCACGCGAAAAGGTCCAGCTGGGTATATATCCCGCTATCGATCCTCTCTTGTCATCGAGCTCGAATCTTGATGTGGATATAGTCGGGAAGCGGCATGTGGATATCGCGCAGACGGCGGTTAAGATGTTCCAGAAATACGAAGAGCTTCGTCGTATAGTATTGGTCATAGGGATAGATGAGCTTTCATCCGCGGATCGGATCATCTACGAGCGCGCTAGGAAGCTCCAGTACTTTCTCACCCAGCCTTTTACAGTAGCCGAATCTTATACAGGTAAGAAAGGCGCTTACGTCACAATAGAGCAGACACTGGACGGGTGCGAAAGGATAATAGAGGGAAGGGTAGACCAGAAGCCGGAAGGTGATTTTTATCTCATA
>JAZFTF010000126.1:0-3133 GCA_036446495.1 Candidatus Omnitrophota bacterium
CGGCATATGTTTCCTCAATTTTGCATAAAAATTATAACAAATCTAGGCCCTTATGTATAGCATAAAATTAAATTAGTATATAGGGACAATACAAATAATGCCTGAAGCGCTGCCGCAGGTTCACCCCTGACTAACCAAGGCAGCATGGTTCATCGGTACGCGAAATTTCCCCACCGTGGAAATTTCGCTCGGATTTTTTTCTCGCTCTTTTTGCCTAACCCCTACATATTAAAAAATGGGGACGTCTCCCACCAATATAACGCCGTGTGAAAGAAGACCTTAGAAACAGTTACCGTACATTCTCATAAAAATATTTAGACGTATAAATTATGACTCTATTATGATTACATTAAATGATGTACGATGTGTTTTTGGAACTTGTTATACCGCAGTCGGTTATAAATGCGGGAAACGTCCCCGGCAGCGCTTACTGAAGCTTGTCGCCTATGCGGAGCTTGTGGCCATTGAGAAATGAGGCGGCGTCGAGTCTCTTGCCGCCTTCGAGCTGGAGGGTCTTTACAGATAATTCGCCCTTGCCGGTGCCCACCACAATACCGTCATCAAGCCTCAAGATCTTGCCTATATCGGGCTTGGATTGCGGGGTTGCTTTCGACTCCGCTTTCCATATCTTTACAAGATTGCCGTTCCAGTGGGTATAAGCGCTCGGCCATGGGGAGAATCCTCTTACACGGTTCTCTATCTCGCGGGCGTCTTTGGACCAATCTATGAGGCCATCCTCTTTCTTGAGCTTTGGCGCGTATGTAGCCTCTTTTTCATCTTGTTTTTTGTATGCGGCCTTGCCGGAAGCTATGAGATCTATCGTCTCCATGAGGAGCTCCGCTCCCAGCACCGCTAGCCTCTCTTTAAGCGTCTCACCTGTATCTAAAGGCTTTATATCAGCCTCTCTCTGCAGTATTACATCACCGGCATCCATCTTCTCTACCATCTTCATCGTAGTGACTCCGGTGACTTTCTCTCCGTTTACCAGGGCCCAGTTTATCGGAGAAGCGCCCCTGTATTTCGGCAAAAGAGAAGCGTGCAGGTTGACACAGGATCCATTCGGCACCTCCAGCAGGTTCTTCTTTAGGATTTGACCGAACTCCACCACGACAAAAAGATCGGCTCCATATTTTTTTAATAAAGTTACGGTCTCGGGTGAGGAAGCGTCCAGCGGCTGATGCAATGGGATAGAGCTCTTTCCTACACTCTCCTTTACCGGAGGCGGTGTCAGTACAAGGTGCCTGCCCTTCTTCCTGTCAGGTTGGGTCACTACCGATGAGAGTTCGTGATCCGATCCCATTATCCTCTCCAGGGAAGGTACGGCGAAATCCGACGTTCCGAAAAAAATGATCTTCATAGTCGATCTTTCTACTTCCAATGTTCAACTCTCAGCCGGCTAATAGCTGAGAGCTGAGAACTGATAGCTGAAAGCTGTTCTACACTGATATCGGGTCGACATCCACTACTATCGACACACCCGATGGTTTTCTAAACTTTTTCAGGATATCTTTAAGGTGTCTGGCGAATTCTTCCTGCGATCCTGTCTTGATCACTATGTTCCAGATATATTTATTTCTGATCCTGGACACGACCGCGGGCGCCGGACCGAGTATCTTTACGCCCTTTATAGCCTTCTTTATGACCTCTGTCAGGCTATTGGCCGTATCTTTCGCCCGTTGGTCCTTCCTAGATTTAAATACAACCCGTATAATATTTACGAACGGAGGAAGTTCCAATTCGTTCCTTATGCCTATCTCTTTATTGTAAAATGAGTTATAGTCGTGCTGTGAAGCCGCTGTTATGGCATAATGGTGCGGCGTATAAGTCTGTATAATAACCTCTCCGCCATCATCCCCTCTCCCGGCGCGTCCGGCCACCTGCGTGAGAAGGTTGAATGTCCTCTCTGAGGCCCTGAAGTCCGGGAGATTGAGTGTTGTATCGGCCGAGACCACACCCACAAGGGTAACCTTGGGAAAATCCAACCCTTTGGCTATCATCTGGGTCCCTACGAGAATATTTATAGAATGGTTTTTAAACCTTCCCAATACTTTGCCGTGGGAACCGCGCTTCTTTGTGGTATCGGTGTCCATGCGCTCTGTATTGCTTTCGGGAAAATACCTGTGAAGCTCACTCTCGACCCTCTCGGTTCCCATACCAAAGTATTTCACATAGTGGCTCTTGCATTTAGGACAGATCTGCGGGGGCTCTAAATTCGCGTTGCAGTAGTGGCATATTAGTTTCTTCTTCGAGTAGTGGTATACCATTACAGCATCGCAGTTCTTACATCGGATGACTATCCCGCACTGCCTGCAGTATATAAACGTCGAGAAGCCGCGCCTATTCAAGAAGAGTATCGCCTGCTGCCCCTTCGCCATAACGCGCTCTATCCTATCTTTCAACGGACGCGAGAATATGCTGGCGTAATGCTTCTGGTAGAGCTCTTTTCTCATATCTATGATATTCACTTTAGGCAGGGGTATATCATTAACCCTCTTGGTAAGCTCGATCAATTGATAGTCGCCTTTTTTGGCCTTGGAATAAGACTCGAGTGCGGGCGTAGCGCTTCCCAGGATGACAACACTGCCGGTGATCTGAGCCCGTTTTATCGCGACCTCTCTGGCGTGGTATCTCGGTACATTCTCCTGTTTATAGGATGTCTCGTGCTCCTCATCTATTACAATAAGCCCCAAGGCCTTTACAGGCGAGAAGATGGCGGATCTAGCTCCGACGACGATTCTCGCCTCTCCGTTCCTGATCCTCATATATTCTTTAAATCTCTTACTGCCTACCAGGCCGCTGTGCATTACCGCTACGCTCTCACCGAACCTCGACTTGAACCTCTCTACGGTCTGCGGCGTAAGAGAGATCTCCGGGACCAGTACTATGCTCGAGAGGCCGCCCTTGAGCGCGTGGCAAATCGTTTGTATGTAGACCTCTGTCTTACCACTTGCCGTTATGCCATGTAGAAGAAAGACCTTATGTGATCTCTCATCGAGCGAACCATTGATTATATCGAGAGCCACCTTCTGTTCTTGGGTAAGAACGAGATCTACGCTCTTTTCATACAGCTCTTCATCATGCTGCCCCCGCGTTTTGACGCTGGTCTTGCCTTTCTTCAGGACACCGGGTATCG
>JAZFTF010000127.1:0-9094 GCA_036446495.1 Candidatus Omnitrophota bacterium
TAGGATCTTCTATAGTTAGTATCTTTTTCTCCTTAGAGTTTATCCTATTTAAACACGCGTACAGGGTCGTCGTCTTTCCGGAGCCTGTCGGCCCTGTAACGAATATGATGCCGTGGGGTTTTAGTATTATCTCTTCTATGATCTTGAGATCGTTTCCTTGAAGGCCGAGCTTCCCCAGGTCGTAGAGCATGGCGGTAGATAATATGCGGATATCCACAGTCTCGCCGTGAGGCGTAGGCAGTATTGAAACACGCAGGTCGAGCTCTTCCTCGCCTACTTTTACCTTGATCCTTCCGTCCTGCGGCAGGCGGCGCTCGGCGATATTCATATTCGACATGATCTTTACCCTGGATACTATAGCCGACTGGAAATGCTTAATGCTTGGCGGGATCGTCGCGTCATATAAAATACCGTCTATCCTATACCTTATCTTTAGCTCGTCCTCAAAAGGTTCGATATGTATATCGGTAGCGTGGTCTCTATACGCCTGCAAAAGTATCTGGTTGACAAACTTTATTATCGAGGCGTCTTCGGCCATATTTCCGATATCTTGTGTCTGCTGGACCCGATTAGACCCTGGATCGTCTTGAGATGTCGTGGATATTATCTTCTCTATTGTATCGGCGCCGATACCATAATATTTCTTGATGCCGCTCATTATTTCCTCTTCCGTAGCCAGGACCGGCCTTACCTGGTATCCGATCACAAGTTTTATATCATCCACCGTCTGTATATCCATGGGGTCGGTAAGACCGATAGTCAAGAGATCGCCCTCAAGCTTTATAGGGATAAACCTATAATGTGATGTGAATTTTGCGGGAATGGCTTTTATCACATCCGGGGATATATTGATATCTTTTATAGTCACAAACTCTATGCCTAATTGCTCGGACAAGACAGGGTAGAACTGGTTCTCAGTGAGGAAGCCCATCTTTATCAGATTCTCTCCAATATACCCGCCATGCTTCTTCTGCTCGCGGAGCCCGGCTTCGAGCTGCTCAGACGTTATGAGCCCTCTCTTTATAAGCATCTGTCCGATCAAGATTTTCTGCGTCATAATAAGGCCCTTTTAATATATACTTATTGAGAGTATAGCATACTAATATTATTTTGACAAATAGTTAAGCCTTGGATTGCTGGTATTACCAGTGTTTTAGGAGATGAATGACGTGAACGGAGCTCGCCGCTTGGATATTTCGAATGGGCTTAGAAAGAGGCCTTTTGCGATTTCTTGCTTTTACCCCAGAACATCTCATCAAACTTCTTTGCGTATTTTTTGACCCACTCCAGGGATGCTTCTTTAAATGTTATATCGCGACCAAGCTGAAGTGACCTCAGCGCCCTATATTCGTCCATTAGATATATCTGCTCGACCAGCTTTACCTCGAAAGCGTCTGAATGGCGGTAGAAAGAGACACCCACATTATAGAGCTTGGGGTTCTCTTTGTCTTGGTTTACATGGACGACTTTTGCCTTCACCTTGAAGAGTTTGTTCTGGAGTGGCAACTTCAGTATGATGGTCTTACCAGTCTGCAGTTGGCGCTTGGACAAAAAGAGCAAGCCACCTTCACTGACATCTGCGGTCCTGCTCCTCTCCAGTATCCTCTTGGGCGCGTATTCGAACTCGAGTGGGTAGCATATTGGGTGTCTTACAAAGCGCCTTCGCTCTTTTAAGGATAATACCATATTGTCAGCCCTTTTTTAAGCCTGTTTGGCTTGGTCCTCTTCCGGGTTTACATACTTTATGATCTTATCGATATCTCCGTCCATGGCTTCGACAAAATGGAAACCAGCATCGGTATCCTGCGCCCATACAATATTCCCTTTAACCAAAATTGGTTGTGTGTCAGAAGGGAGGCTTATCTCAAGCTCCAACGGTTGGCCTATCGCTACGGTTTTGAGTGCGTTATTCAGAAAAAGTCTCGCGCCACTCCTTGAGACATCTTTTATCCAGGATATCCCTTCTTCAATGGGTGTCTTGTACTTTATCCGCAATGACGTCTGATAGCGAGGGTATGTCCTGCGCTCTTTCTTGAAGAAACCCTTCGGCCTTTCCGGGGTCCTCCTTGAGTGTGTCAATATAATCAATATGGCAAAGACCAGAATCAATATGCTTGCTGTAAACAGATTCGCTTCAATATACATTTTTTAAGGATAACCTCTTGCGGTTATTATGTTTAAGCAATATATATTATACACGAGAATGGGTGCTTTTGCAAGGCTATAATATATATTACATTTTTCATCCTCTATATAGCATTTACCGGCCTATCCTGTTCGATCTATCAGCAACAGTTGCCACCCAGTCACCCGCGGGTATGCGCTTTATAACAAATTTATAGCTACCCACGTTCTTTTCGGTATAGACGGATACGTGCTGTTTCTCATACTCATCCAGCATCAAGTACTTATCGGCAGTCTCTCTAAACATGGGCTTGATAGTCATTATGATCTTTTTGAGAGGCATGCCGGATCCTACTGCTTCGTAAATGAACTCAGCCACCGTAAAGAAGTTCCACTTGCTCGGGTCATCCGGAAAGTATAAAGCCTGGGCTAGGATTTTATTCTCACCCCTATTTGTCACAAGCTCCACAAGGTATATCTGGTCAAGTTTTTGAGAAAGGTAGTAATGACCGTCATACTTAAATATGCCCTTTGAGAGCTTGCCTACCTGCAGGAACTTAAGCTCAAGGTCCTCGTAGACTAAGCTGTTCTTAAAGCTCTTGACCGTATTGCCTATCTGGGCCGTGGCCAAAGAGCTCATGGCAAACAATAAGACAATTGCAATACATCTCTTCACTTATATTATTCTTTCCAGTAGATTTAATACGAGGAATATATATCTGTTTTAAATTCATCGCTTATCAAACCACTACAATGTTTTATTATATTACACTTTGAAGGAATTGTAAACCAGAAGAGTTTATCTCTTGTAGCGGGTGTTTGCTTTCTCAGCGAATATCTTGATTTAGTGTTTGATATTTTTCGCGCTGCATCTTGTCTATCTCTCTTATTTTAGACTTCGTCCTTTCGAAAGATTGCAGCAGGTCGAGCGAGGTGTTTGTGTGAGTCTCTTTTTTATTTGATGTAGCCTTGCCATCCCCGCACCCCAGCAAAAATAATATCAAACAGCTTATTACAAAGAACGCTTCAGGAACCTTTCTCGTTTTAGCCACCCACCCTCCTATTATGATTAGATTAGTTGTGCCGGGAAGGATATATATCCGGTTTACTATCGATTATTATATCGGCCTTTTTTTGTACAGCCTTTGCGGACCGTTTTAAACGGTGCCTGCGCCCCTTTATATATATAGTGATATCCGGCTTCAGATGCTCGAGCACCGAATTCCCCTCTATCACCAAACCTTCGGAATCCCTTAATTCCCGAATAGACATTTTAAGTCCCGCTTTCAGCCCTTTTAAAGTAGACCGCAGCCATACCACCTTCTTTGCTCCCGCTCTCTTAAGCCGCGCAGTGTCCTTGCCTTTTCGGTTTATTATTCTTCTATCCGTAACTACGTCAAAATCGCCCTTAAAGGAAGTACACGCCCGGCACCCTTTATTCCTGGGGCACTTCTCTTTCTTCGGCCCCCTGCCCTGATGGCTTACCGTTACCTTGAGCGCAGACCATCCCGGCAGTTTTTTGAGCAGGCGTTCAGCCATCGTCGTCTTGCCAACATTGCTATGGGCTCCTGCGATCACTATCGTCTTCAAGGTCTAGGGCCTTTTTCAAGCCGCGCGGCGCAGCATTTATATTCCGCGGTAGCCGTGACCGGATCGAAGACATCATTCGTCAGGATATTCGCGGGCGCCTCTACAAAATGGAACGGCATCCAGATCGAATCCGCGCGAACGCGGTCTGATACTCTGGCCACGGCAGGTATCGAACCACGGCGCGTTATCACCTTGACTCGGCTCTCATTTGAAATACCGCATTTGGCCGCGGTCGCGCTATTTATCTCCACAAAACATTCCTTCTGCTTTTGGTTGCTAATGCCTGATTTGCGTGTCATGTTCCCTACATTATAATGGTAGAGCGTGCGGCCCGTGGAGAGTATCAACGGATACTCTTTATCCGGCTCCTCTTTCTGGGGCTGGAAGACTATCGGCTGGAAGAGTCCCTTACCCCTTGAAAAATTTCCCTCATGAAGAAAGACAGTTCCGCAATGGTCTTTGGATGGGCATGGCCACTGCAGGCCATTTTCATCTATCCTCTCATAGTCCATGCCGGCGTATGACGGGTTGAGTGACGCCATCTCGTCAAAAACACCACCTGCATGAGAATACTTCATCGGATAGCCCATCGCTGTGCCCATGTCACACAATACTTGCCAATCCGGGCGCGCTATGCCCGGAGGGTTTACCGACTTTCTGATGCGCTGGACCCTGCGCTCACTGGCAGTGAACGTCCCGTCTTTTTCCGCGTAGCATGCCCCGGGTAGAATAACATCCGCCAATTTCGCGGTCTCCGACATAAAGATCTCCTGGCATACTAAAAAATCCAATTGTTTTAAATATTTTATGACCTTATGCTGGTTGGGCTCACTCATTACAGGGTCCTCGCCCATGACATAAAAACCTCGCAGCTTGCGCGAGCCCGCCCATTCGATAAAATGGGTCACCCTGCCGCCTTCATTAGTCGGCAAGGCAACACCCCATGCCTTTTCAAACTTCTCCCGTACTTTCGGGTCGCTCAATTTTTGATATCCGGGCAGTACATGCGGCATCGCGCACATGTCGCATCCGCCCTGCACGTTGTTCTGTCCGCGCAGAGGGTTTACCCCGCTTGCCCATTTGCCTATCTGGCCGCAGAGCATTGACAGATTGGCCAGATTTTTAACATTGTCCGTGCCGCATGAATGTTCGGTTATGCCCAGTGTATAAAAGATCGCGCTCGGTTCTCCCTGTGAATATAGACGCGCCGCCTCTTTCATATCCTTGGCGGAGATGCCGCAGTATTTCGCGGCCTTCTCTATAGAATAAGGTTTTAAGTTCTTGCAGAGATCGTCAAAGTCCTCACAGCGTTCCTTTACGAATTTTTCGTTATAGAGCTTCTTCTCGACTATATAATTCATAAGGGCGTTGATCAGCATATTATCGCTGCCCGGCCTGTGCTGGATATGGATATCGGCGCGCCTTGCCATCCATGTCTTTCTCGGGTCGCAGACGATCAATTTCGCGCCACGCTTCATGGCTTTTTTCATTTCGAGACCAATGATAGGATGCGCCTCCGTCGGATTGGATCCGATGATAAAAAGTACCTTACAATCTTTTATTTCGGCCACGCTGTTCGTCATGGCGCCTGAGCCAAAAGCGCTGGTAAGGCCCGCGATTGTAGGGGCATGGCAGGTCGTCGCGCATTGATCGATATTGTTCGTTCCGCCGGCCGTCCTGGCCAACTTTTGCATCAGGTAATTTTCTTCGTTGCTGCAGCGGCAGGAAGAGAGGAACGCTATTGAGCGCGGCCCATATTTATCGCGGATCTCGCGCAGTCTTTTAGCCGAAAGGTTTATCGCCTCTTCCCAGGTCGCTTCCCTGAAAGTGCCGTTCGTGCGGATAAGCGGTTTTGTCAACCTTTCCCGTGAGCCTATAAAATCATAAGCAAAATGGCCTTTGACGCAGAGGTTTCCGTCGTTTAGGCCCATACCGGGCTCTGTAGTCACGCGCACAACCTTGTTGGCCTTGGGATCCGCGTTTAATTCCAGCTGGCAGCCGACGCCGCAGTACGTACATGTGGTTCGTGTCTTAACCAGGTCCTT
Source organism: Candidatus Omnitrophota bacterium (assembly GCA_036446495.1). GTDB lineage: Bacteria > Omnitrophota > Gorgyraeia > JABMRJ01 > JABMRJ01 > JAZFTF01. Next base: position 5,760 of record JAZFTF010000127.1, read on the forward strand.
ATTCCTGCCTAAGCCCTTTGCCCCCTTTTCGCGCATCGCGCCCGTAGGGCATACCCTTATACATCCGCCGCACAGTTCGCAGTCCGATACGTGGAGGTCGCGCCCATGGGCGGTATTTACCTTCATCTCCATGCCGCGCCCGTCAAATGTAAGTGCTGAGACTCCCTGGACTTCCCGGCAATAACGTACACAGCGGCTGCAGCGGATACATTTTTCGCTATCGTGCTCGATGCCCCTGTTCTCTGACGTAAAATTAGGAGAGGGCTTGCCTTTAGGTTGGTAAGATCCAAAAAGAAATTCGTCCGCGCCATAACGGTACGCGTAATCCTGCAGTTTACAGCCTCCGTCGGCGTCACAGGTGGTGCAGGCCACCTTGTGCTCGCTCAGCAGAAGTTCAAGCACCGCTCTTCTTCGGGAAGTGAGTTCTTCCGACTCTGTAAAGACGGTCAAACCGTCGGCTATTTTTGTAGAACAGGCAAGGACCGGTTTATAATCGCCTTCACCAAGAACGACTTGACACATACGGCATGCGCCCACGGGCTCCAAACGCTGTTCATGACAAAGATGGGGTATCTCTATGCCGTTTTGTAATGCGGCCTCAAGAATGGTCTGGCCGCTTTGTGCCTGTATCTCTTGGCCGTTTATGGTCATTTTTATCATATCATTACTTTCTTATCTTAAGCACGGGGGACAACTTTTTTTTGCAGCTTCGGCATCCGGTATTCCCGCTCCCCTGCTTTGTAGCTATGTGTTCTATATATTCATCCCGGAAATAATGTAATGTGCTAAGGACCGGGTTCGGCGCGGTCTGCCCTAGGCCGCACAGAGAATTTTTCTTCACCTCAAGAGCCAATTTTTCCAATTTGGGGATATCTTCTTCTTCCCCTTTTCCGCCGCAGATCCTTTCCAGTATATCCAGCATTCGAGTAGTCCCTATCCTGCATGGCGGGCACTTGCCGCATGATTCTTTTGCGCAGAACTCCATAAAATAACGGGCGATATCGACCATACACAACGTTTCATCAAAGATGATCAAGCCTCCCGAACCCATTATCGCGCCCAACTCTTTTACAGACTCGTAATCTACGGATCTGTCCAAGAACTGGGCGGGGACACATCCTCCTGAGGGCCCTCCCATCTGAGCGGCCTTGAAACGTTTGCCGTTAGGTATTCCGCCGCCGATATCCTCAACCAACTCGCGCAAGGTGATGCCCATAGGCACCTCGATTAAGCCTGTATTTTTGACCTTTCCCGCCAGGGCGAATATCTTTGTTCCTTTGCTCTTTGCCGTGCCCAGCTTTGCATACTCATCCGCCCCTATTTTTAGGATAGCCGGGACATTCGCCAGCGTCTCTACGTTGTTTATATTTGTCGGCCTTCCCCATAGGCCGCTCTGCGCGGGAAAAGGCGGTCGAGGCCGGGGCTGCCCTCTCTCTCCTTCGATAGAAGCGATCAAGGCGGTCTCTTCCCCGCATACAAAAGCGCCCGCGCCCTGTTTTATCTTTACATCAAAATTGAGATCCGTGCCTAGGATATTTTTTCCTAAAAGCCTGTATTGCGCCGCCTGCTCAATCGCGAGCTTAAGGTGTTCTATAGCTATAGGGTACTCGGCCCGGACATATATATATCCCCTGCTAGCGCCTATCGCGTATGCCGCTATCAGCATCCCCTCCAGCACTAGATGAGGATCTCCTTCCAGAAGCGCCCTGTCCATAAACGCTCCCGGATCACCTTCGTCCGCGTTGCAGATCAGATACTTTTCGTCCCCTTTGGCGGATCTCGCGTAACCCCATTTGAGCCCGGTCGAAAAACCAGCGCCGCCCCTGCCGCGCAGGCCGGATCTCTTGATCTGGTCTATCACTGCCTCCGGGTCCATGGATGTCAATACCTTCTCCAGCATCTCATACGCCCCGTGCGCCAGCGCGTCATCCAGCCTTGTCGGGTCTATAAATCCACACTTTGCAAGAATAAGCCTTTTTTGAGATGAAAAGAACGGGATATCCGAGACTTTTGCCGTCGGTTTACCATTGCTTTGATGGCACAATCTATCTATCGTCTTTCCCTCGGATAGAGTTGCATTGACGATCTCCCTGACGTCCTCTCCTTTTACGCCTACATAAAGTATATTATCCGGATCGATACTCACCAAAGGGGCCCCAGAGCAGAACCCCTGACAGCCGGTTTTTATAAGCGCTATCTCTTTTTGGAGGCCCGCTCTCTTTAACTCCTTCTTAAAGGCTTCGTAAATATCCAGCGCACCCAAAGCCCTGCATCCTGTAGCGCAGATACGCACCGCGCGTTTTGGCATCTCTTTCTTTGCCTTGTCGCGGGCCTTGCGCAACTTTTTGATCTCTTTGTTCAATCCAGCCATTTTATATCCTTAGTCAATTTCCGCTCTATCACTTCGTCCTGTCTTCTCTGGCAATATCTTCCAATATCTTGACCGCGCCCTGTGGTGTCAACTTACCGTAATACTGGTCTCCGATCAGCATTACCGGCGATAAAAAACACGTACCCAAGCAAGCCACAGACTCCAAAGAAAATAGCATATCGTCTGTCGTCTCGCCATCCTTTATAGCTAGATGTTCAGAGATGGCGGATAAAATATCAGGCGCGCTCTTCACATGACAAGCGGTACCTCTGCATAGCTTTATCGAATATTTACCATGCGGTACGAGATGGAACTGGGAATAAAATGTTGCCACGCCGTAGATCTTGGCTACCGGGATCATGGTCAATTCCGCCAGCTTATCTATCACTTCTTTCGGCAGGTAGCCATAATGGTCCTGCGCCTCCTGGAGAGAGGTGATGATCTCTTCCTGTGAGAAGGGCCTGTGCCTGGATATGATCTTCGAAATTACAGTGAGGTCTATATTCTCTTGCTCGATTACTTTATTCATAATTTAATCTCCGTGAAAAAAGAAGTCCCATAATTATACACCTCTTGAGCGAAAAAATCCAAGAAAAAAACGCTTACGGCTGTAAAAATATCATAGTTTATCTATTCCCAGGAAAGAGTATCTCGCGTTACCCAATTTTCAAGATACTGTGAATCCCAATTGTAAAATACAGGGCTACCCGGAAAGAATTGCATACATAACTATATATAAGTAAACACGTTATATTTTAATTTTCTTTGAATAAACCCTCGTGTTGCGTGTTATATATAGTGAGGGAGGAGAGGCGCATGAGATACCTGATAATAACACTGATCCTATTGTTGTTTAACGCTCCAGGCGCACTTGCCCAGGAGTGGTTTGAGGCTGCTGAATCGAGCAGCGCAGGATATAGCATTGATTCAACTAAGTCAAGTAAGATGCAAAAAATTAAACTGG
>JAZFTF010000128.1:0-6166 GCA_036446495.1 Candidatus Omnitrophota bacterium
CCCCTGTTTGCAATTGACCGGCCTACGGCTTACGGCCTTTCCCTAGCTTCGTTCGGCGTTCGCTCGCTTCGAGTCCCATCATAAGACGTGTGAAAAGATTCGAAGTAAAGAGTGGCTCGCTTTCGCTGTGCAATATGCATACAATGTGACAGCTATGGCCGCCTACGCCGTTACCGCTTCTTGTCAATTTTCCGGCTTCGGCGGCCAACCGAAGCGTTCAAACTGCTTGCACCAGTGCCGCAAAGGTTGACGGGCCAGCCGTAGCGCTTACATTGTAAGCTCTAGTAGCGCGAAGGCTGGAGCGGGTGATGAGAATCGAACTCACGTATGTAGCTTGGAAGGCTACCGTTCTACCACTGAACTACACCCGCCTAATCCGATTTCCTATAAGGAAAGGGGTAACAGCCCCGCACCTTTTTATCAATACCGCATTGTTCCTTAGTAATTAATTAAAGGTGCGGGGCGCCATCTCGCTTCACGAGATGTAATCTTCACCGGAACATTTAGTGCTCTTCTTCGTTCACAAAAGAATTTCAAAGATGTTTTGAGCTTCGAAAGAGCATTCTACTTCGCCAGGAGTATCGATTCTACGAAGCCAAGCTTACATCTTTCATTAAGCTCGGCGAAGTAGAATGGTGGGCAGGGAAGGATTCGCACCTTCGTAGGCCTAAGGCCGCCAGATTTACAGTCTGGTCCGTTTGGCTGCTCCGGCACCTGCCCAATTTTACGAAGCAAAATTGATCTTGAGCCAGCGTCAAAAAATGCGAGCGAATAACGAGTATTTTAGCTGGCGAAAGACCTTAACCTTGCTTCATTCTGTCAATGACCTTATTTACTATTATGGTCCTTCGGGTGCTTGAAGGTCCTTCGCTTCATCAAAAATGCTTTTATTCATCGCATTTTTGATTCGCTCAGGATCGCGTTCGCCTTCGGCGAACGTGGAGCTAGCGGCCAGGATCGAACTGGCGACATCCTCATTACAAGTGAGGCACTCTACCATCTGAGCTACGCTAGCATGCATCACTATAAGCTCTTGAAAGCGGCAGGCAGTTTGCACAAGATATCGGAAGCTATAAGCGAGATCTCGCCCTGTTCTCTCATCGCCATATCGCCTGCCAGGCCGTGCACGTAAGATGCCAACTTAGCTGCGCCGAACGGATCGAGCCCTTGCCCTATCAAGCTAGCTATGATTCCAGTCAATACATCTCCTACGCCGCCTGTAGCCATGCCGGGATTCCCGCTTTCGTTTACATAGATCTTATCACCTTCTGCCACAACTGTCTTAAAACCTTTCAAAACGACGACAGCGTTGAATTCTTTGGAGATCTTCTTTGCTATTCCTTCTCTGTCTTTTTGTATATTACTAATGCTTTTTCTTATGATCCTCGACATTTCACCGGGATGCGGTGTCAACACCAAAGGGGCGTTTCTCTTTTTAAGCTTATCTCCGCTATCTTCATATGCGTTTATTCCATCGGCGTCCAGCACGATCGGCTTATCAATTTTTTTAACGACACTGCGTATAAGGCGATGGGTTTCTTTATTTCTAGATATGCCCGGGCCTATAGCCAGTACATTCGTTCTTTTGGCAAAGTCAATTATCGTTTTCTCAGATTTCTCGCCTATTGACTGCTCATCCGTCTCATCGAGTGGCAGCGTCATGACCTCTGTGAGCTTGATCTCCATTATGGTATTCAAGCTTTTCGGGATCCCGAGCGTAACAAGCCCGCTTCCCGAAAGAAGTGTCGCTTGTGAAGCGAGGTATGCAGCGCCGGTCATTCCGGCAGAACCAGCCAGTATAAAGACATGGCCGTAATCGCCTTTGTGTGTATCTTTTTGCCTGGGTCTTATTTTCTCGATAGTTTTTTTTACCATAGGTTAATCACTTGTTACCAGTATCGCGTTTGCTATAGCATGCTCTTTTGTATGTGACATGCTTACCAGTATCCTTTCTATCTTCCTTTTATTGTAGACTTTTTTTGCCTCCCCGTGTACAATTATCTCTGGTTTTCCATTCTTGTCGTTTACTACCTCGACGTCCTTCCATGGGAGTGTCCTTGACCACCCCCCGCCAAAAGCCTTGAGCACGGCCTCTTTAGTGGCGAATCTGGCGGCGAGGTGTTGATAGGCGAACCTTTTTGAATTCGCGTAATCCAGTTCTCTATCTGTAAAAACTTTTTTGAGGAAACTGTCTCCCCATTTCTCTACAGCCCTTTTGATCCTTTTGACTTCCACGATATCAATGCCAGAGCCCATTATCATTTTAAGGTTATCAATGCTAACATTTCTCTTACTGCTTTGTCAAGCCCGACAAGTACCGCCCGGGATATTATCGAATGGCCAATATTTAGCTCCTCGATACAGGGTATCGAGGCGATCTCAGATACATTCACGTATGTTAGCCCGTGCCCCGCGTTCACCGCGAGCCCCAGGCTTGTAGCGTAGCCAACAGCATCGCGTATCTTTTGAAGCTCGCATAGCCTGTGTTCCGCACTATTGGCGTTTGCATACGCGCCCGTGTGTATCTCTATAGAATCAACCTCGAGTTCGCGAGAGGCGTCTATCTGTTTCTGATCGGGATCTATAAAGAGGCTTACGAGTATTCCGCTTTTCTTTAATCTCTCTATCGACTTGCGAAGCTTTAATTTTCCTGCGGCAACATTCAATCCGCCCTCAGTGGTTAGCTCTTGCCTCTTTTCGGGTACCAATGTGGACTGATCGGGCTTTGTCTTGCATGCTATGTCGACAATCTCCTTAGTGGCGGACATCTCCAGATTGAATCTTGTAGATACAGTCTCTTTCAATATCTTTATGTCGCGGTCACTGATATGGCGTCTGTCCTGCCTTAGATGGGCTACTATCGAGTGGCAGCCCGCAAGCTCACATATGCTCGCCGCCCAGAGAGGGTCTGGCTCTGTTGTTTTTCGCGCTTGACGCACAGTGGCTACATGGTCTATGTTGACGCCTAATTTGGGCATTGTTCAATCTTTATCTTCGAGTATGGGCACGGTTATCGTCACGAACTTCTCTTTGATAACACCTTTTGTCGGAGGCACTATTGATACATCTTTCATAAATGTCTTCGTGGAACCGGTAATATCTACCGGCTCGGTCTCTATTGATGTAAGCTTGCTTATTATAGACTTGGGTCCGACTATAAGAAATTCATTTGGCTTTATCACTATTCTGTCGTAAGCTACCGCGTATCCCGACTTGGGCTCACCCACCATATTTAGTTTGATAGGGACCTTTTTAGATACCAATCTGTACGGAGGGAGTATGCTTTGGAGCGCCGCTCTTTCAGTCACAACCCCTTCTTGGAGTTCTATCACGATATAGGCCCAGGTTACGATGGCCAAAAGCAGTGCCAATAATTTGAGTCCAAAGTTGTTTAAGAAAAAATTCTTCATCTTTTACTTCCGTTTTTAAGTAGAGACCTTTTTGAAGGAATCCAAAAGGGTCTTTTTCTGTTTTGATTTATATAGATTGTTTAGTGATTTTATAAGGTCTTCTTTGTTCAGGTCGCGCGTGAGTTTTCCGCCGATAGCCAAAGATACCGCGCCGGATTCTTCTGATACAACGACAACCACCGCGTCAGTCTCCTCAGAGAGCCCTATAGCGGCCCTATGCCTGGTACCCAGGGTCTTCGTTACATGACCGTCCTGTGTTAAAGGAAAGAGGCACCCGGCTGCCACTATCCTGTCTTCCTGTATTATTATGCCGCCGTCATGAAGAGGGGTGTTAGGCATGAATATTGTTGCTATGAGCTCGCTTGAGACCTTGCTATCTAGGCCAACCCCGCTCTCAATATAAGGGCGCAACCCTATCTCTCTTTCGATAGCGATAAGGGCGCCGATCTTCTTCTTCGAGAGCGTGGTAGCGGATTTTGTGACTTCATCTATTATTACATCTTTTGCCGGGAATACTCCGAACTGGCCCAACCGGGCGAGGCCGCGCCTCAACTCGGGCTGGAAGATTATGAGTAGGGCTATGATCGATATCGGCAAGAGTTTGGTCATTATCCATGTGATAGTGTCGAGGCCCAGCCTCTGAACGACGAAAAATATAACTATGACGATAAAGATCCCTTTTAAGACCTGGACGGTCCTGGATCCCTTGATGTACAGAATCAGAACATAATAGCAGAACCATAGTATGGATATCTCTGTTGTCATCTTGAGTATCATCGGCAATGTCAGGATCTGCATATCGAGTCCGTTATCCTTGTTGCGTCCCTTATCTCTTTTACATCATGTACTCTTACGATATCGGCGCCGTTTAAAATAGAGAGTGCCACCGCCGCGGCCGTTCCCATTAATCTACCGCTTACATCGCGGTTTAAGATCTGACCTATGAAAGATTTTCTGGAAAGGCCTATCATTATTGGCCTGCCGAGTTCCTTGAAGCGGCCAAGCTCTCTTATGATCGTGATATTGTGTTCTAGCGTCTTTCCGAAACCGATCCCCGGGTCTATTATTATATTCTCCTCGTCCATGCCGGCCTTTTTTGCGATATCTATCGATTCCTTTAGGTTCTCGATGATCTCGGTTATTAGATCATCGTATCTGGGATTATTCTGCATAGTTCGAGGATGCCCTTTCATGTGCATTACCACTACCGGAATGCCATATCGAGCTGCTACCTGCGCCATCTCTTGATCGCCCTTAAGGCCTGTTATATCGTTTATAATGGACGCGCCGCATCTTATAGCTGCTTCCGCTACGAGAGATTTGCATGTGTCTATAGAGATCGGTATCTTTAATCTGTCCTTAAGCCTCTCTATTACCGGCAATACTCTTCTTAGTTCGTCTTCTGCCGTGACCGGACCGGCGCCCGGACGCGTGGATTCTCCCCCTATGTCTATTATGTCGGCCCCGTCGCGGGCCATCTGTAGCGCGTGATCGAAGGCACTGTTGGTATCTGCGAACCTGCCACCATCGCTGAATGAATCGGGTGTTATATTAAGAATCCCGGCTACATAAGTTCTCTTTCCCTTTTCTGGAATGAGATTTTCAAGCCGTGTCTTGCTGCTTATCTTTTTTTTCTCTTTTAGTTGTGTCAGCATCTTTATCTATCGGTACTTGCGCGGATTCTGCAAGATCTTCCTTACTTGTGATCTCAATACCAATTAATTTTTTGACCTCTATGTTACTCAAAACCTCTTTTTCAAGAAGCTCTTCTGCAAGAGCTTTCAGCATATTATTATTTGTTTTTAAGGTTTCTTTCGCCTGCCTATAACATTCGTCGACTAGCTTCTTTATTTCAGCGTCTATTACCTGAGCTGTTTCCTCGCTATAGTCTTTGACCTCCGCTATATCTCTCCCAAGGAATATCTGCTCATGGGGTTTTCCGAATGCCAAATTACCCAAGCGTTCACTCATGCCGAATCTTGTTACCATTAAACGCGCGGTATCAGTGACCTTTCTTAAGTCATCGTGCGCGCCGCTCGATATTTCATTGAAGATTATTTCTTCGCTTACCCTGCCGCCCAGCATTACTGTGATCTGGGCGAGAAGCTTCTTCTTTGTGTGGATATGCCTATCCTCGTGCGGCGGGGCAAAAGTGTATCCCAGTGCCATCCCCCTGGGCAGTATAGATACTTTATGGAGCGGATCCGCTTCAGGTACAAGCATGGCCAGAAGCGCATGTCCGGCTTCATGATAGGCAATGATCCTCTTTTCCTCTTTGTTTATTATCCTGGACTTTCTCTCAGGTCCAGCCATTACCCTTTCAGCAGCTTCTTCGAAATCATCCATCTGGACGCTCTTTTTTCCTCTTCTGGCCGCGAGCAACGCCGCTTCATTGACTAAATTTGCGAGGTCGGCTCCTGAGAATGTCGGCGTTCTTCTGGCCATAGCCTGCAGGCTTACATTCTTATCGACCTTCACGGTCTGGACGTGGACCCTCAGTATCGCTTCTCGCCCTACAATGTCAGGTATATCTACTACGATCTGCCTGTCAAACCTTCCCGGACGCAGGAGCGCTGGGTCGAGCACATCGGGTCTGTTCGTGGCGGCTATGAGAATAACGCCCTGATGGGTATTAAAGCCATCCATCTCGACCAGGAGAGCGTTTAAGGTCTGCTCCCTCTCATCATGCCCGCCGCCTATGCCCGCAAACCTTTGCCTGCCGACAGCGTCGATTTCATCGATGAATATTATGCAGC
>JAZFTF010000129.1:0-2044 GCA_036446495.1 Candidatus Omnitrophota bacterium
TTCAACTTTTGATGTTTATACCGTAAAGGAGATAGGCATACGCAAGCAGACGGCTTTAAAGCTCCTAAAGTCATACTACTTTTTAGAGAAAGAAAACCCGGATTATCTTGAGAAGGACCGTAATGAAGAGCGGGAGACCTCGACGGTACCTACTTATGAGTCTGTCAATCTTCTGCGCCTGGCAAGCAAGAATAAAGAGCTCGATAAGGTGGATTATAACAGCATAAAGAAGAAGGTACTCCAGGACGGCAGGGACGCGAGCGAGGTCAAGCGGGACCTTACGCAGCTTGTAAGGAGCCGCGAAGAGCTGCTGCCGGAAGAGGCGTGGCAGAAGAAGAGGGTCTCCCAAATAAAAAGGATCTTGAGCCTGCTTAAGACACTAAAGACTGAACTCAAAGTCACGAAGATCCTACCTGCAAAGGTCGTGGGCGATATAGAAAAGCTTATACTGACTCTCGAGACCGAGATTTAGTAATGCGCCTATCAAAACTCACGCTCTTTTTTGGCTTATGGGTTATTTTATCGGCCAGCTTTATGCGCCAGGCGTTAGAGTTTTTCTGGTCGGTAACGGGGGATGTCTATGCCGCGTTATATACAAATATACTCTTTCTCGCGCTGGGCATCGCGGTGGTCTATCTCCTTATCGTAAAGAATGAAATAAGCGCTCTGCGGCTTCTTGCAATAAGCATCTTACTGGTAGCGGCTTACGCGTATATCAAGGAACTTAAATATCTCGCTGAGAAGATCCATATAATTGAGTACGGGGTCTTCGGCTGGCTGGCTTGCAGGGATCTTGCAGGCGGCAAAGAGGCGGTAAAAGGTGTTTTTTTGGCTCTCCTCGTTTGTTTTTTGGTCGGGTCGCTGGACGAAGGTTTCCAGGCGATACTGCCATATAGAGTCTTCGACCTGCGAGATATAAGAATGAATTTCTTCGGGGGCATTGAAGGGGTAGCGATATACCTTTTGAGCAGGAAGTGATATGAAGAGAATCTTTATTGTATTAGCCTTTATCCTGTTATTACCTTTGAACGCTTTCTCTGAGGCAGATAGCCTGGAGATACACTTCATAGACGTCGACGATGGCGACGCAACGTTGGTCAAGACCCCGGCAGGCCGCAGCATATTGATAGATGCCGGAAACCTGATAACAGGGCTTAAGCTTGTCAATTACCTCAAATCGCAAGGGGTTGAGTCTATCGATGTGCTCGTCTTCACCCATCCGCATTCTGATCATATAGGCGGGGTATTCTTCGTTATGCAACTCTTGGATGTCGGCCGCGTATTTGACAATGACCAGAAGCTTGACGGCTCGAATCTGCTTAGATGGTACGCAAAGCTCGCAAGGGGGCACAAGGATTACGCCGCCTTAAAAGAGGGCGGGAGCTTTGCTTTGGACGGTGTGACTTTTAAAGCGATCTGGCCATCCGAGGGTGAAGTTTCCGATAAATGGAACGACAACTGTCTTGTGATAATGCTCGAATTCGGAGATCTTAGGATCCTGTTTACCGCTGATATATCGCATAGGGTCGAAAAGATCCTTCTGGAGAGAAAAAAAGATGTGAAGGCCGATATCCTGAAAGTATCTCACCACGGCTATACCGATGCGACGTCTGAAGAGTTCTTGGACGCCGTCGATCCCGATATCGCTGTTATCTTCGTGAAGGAGGATTCTCCATATGGCGAGCTCTCCGATACAGTTCCGCGCAGATTGACCGATAGGGGAATAAGTGTCAAAAGGACTGACGAGCACGGAACGGTCATAATGGTTGCGGACAGAAAAGGTAGGATAGAGATAAAAGATCAGGTTCCGGAAGAGCCCGCGGAGGTTCAAAGATGAATAAGCGGATATTGATAGTCGAAGACGATCCCGACCTGCGCTTAATAGAAAAGACGCAGCTTGAGGCGGCGGGGTATTCCGTGATCGAATCGGATAACGCGTCCGACGGTATCAGCATGGCTATCAAGGAGAAGCCGGATGTAATAATAATGGATGTAAGGCTTCCATATAAAAAGAGAGGTATAGGAGCCGCCAAGATCATAAGAA
>JAZFTF010000130.1:0-4005 GCA_036446495.1 Candidatus Omnitrophota bacterium
GCAATACCTCTACGAAACACCGTTCTACCCCATTTCTAACCCCCTGTCAGAATTTAAGTACTTTTAAAAATTCTTTACTTTCAGGTCCAAAAAATGCGCCCCTCAACGCACCCTATTAGTATACATGAGATAGAAAAGGAAATCAAGGGTGAAAATCTACCTATTTTATAACTAACCTTGTGGGTATCTCTGTGGAGACTGTGGATAACTATATGATGATAATAAACTCGCCTCGGGGCTTGGTGGACCTGAAGTGATCGAGAAGGCTGGCTGCCTTATCGCGTCTTATTTCTTCGAATTTTTTTGTCAGCTCCCTGGCCAGGACTATCTCTCTGTCGCCGAATATCTCAGCGAGGTCCTCCAGCATCTTCGTTATACGGTGCGGGGACTCGTAAAGAACTATGGTCCTTTCTTCAGCCAGTAGTTCTTTGAGGCGTTTGCGCCTTTGTGAGGATTTATTGGACAGGAACCCCTCGAATACAAATTTATGGGTAGGCTTTCCGGAAGTTGAGAGCGCCGCTATGAGGGCTGTGGGCCCGGGAATGCTATTTACAGGTATATTATTATCTATTGCCAGTTTGACTATATGGGCACCGGGGTCAGAAATGCCCGGAGTGCCCGAATCCGTTACAAGGGCTATAGTGGCGCCATTTTTCAGTTTTCCTAGTAAAATATCTCCCTTTTGAGTCTTATTATACGAAAAATAGCTCGTTAGCGGAGTATTTATCCCATACTTTGCTGTCAGGGTCTTGGTATGGCGGGTATCTTCGCAGGCTATTAGGTCGGATTCTTTTAAAATTCTTATCGCACGCAGGGTGATATCTTCCAGGTTGCCTATGGGTGTGCTCACTATGTAAAGCGTGCCGGTGCTTGCCCCGTTAGACCTATCTGCATGTTTACTATTTAAAGGTCTAACGGGGATCATTACTCTACTGTGACTGATTTTGCGAGGTTGCGAGGCTGGTCTATGTCATAGCCGAACTCCAGGGCTACGTAATACGCCAATAGTTGGAGAGGAACGGCTATTAATATAGGGGCGAAGAGCTCATCGACCGGTGGTATATCTATGACATAATTTAGACCGAGCGATCTTATGTTATCGTCACCGCTCGTTACGATGGCCACCACTATGCCGCCGCGGGTCTTTACTTCCTGTATGTTCGAACACATCTTGTCATATGTCTTCGACTTTGTAACTATACATACTACCCATGGGTTCTCGTCGATAAGGGCAATGGGGCCGTGCTTCATCTCGCCGGCAGGGTACCCTTCGGCGCTTATATATGATATCTCTTTTAGTTTAAGCGCGCCTTCAAGGGCATTAGGATAATTTATATTTCTGGCGAGATATAGAAAGAAACTTTTTGTGTGGCTCTTTTCATAATAGATTTTAAAATCCTTTGCGTAATGGCTTATCTCGTTTCTTTCGTCCTTGTACCTTGACAGGGTTTCTTTCAGAAGCGCAGGGACTCTCTTGAATTCAACCAGGAGGTCTTCAATTTTCTCCCCGTTCAACGCGCCCTTCAGCTTCGCAATATAGATGGTCAGAAGATAGAGCGTAGCAAGCTGGGCTGTATAGGCCTTTGTAGAAGCGACGGCTATCTCCGGCCCGGCATGGGTAAATATTACTCCATCTGACTCTCTAGCTATAGAACTTCCCAGAACGTTGCAGATAGCCAAGACCTTTGCCCCTCTCTTCTTCGCTTCCCTGAGCGCCGCGAGCGTGTCGGCCGTCTCCCCCGACTGGGATATGACTATCATCAGTGTCTCTTTATTCACTATGGGGTCTCGATATCTGAACTCGCTCGATGTGTCTGCCCAAACAGGGATTCTTGTGTACTCTTCCAGCATATACTTGCCCGTCAACCCGGCATGGTAAGCCGTCCCGCATGCCACTATAGCGATATTCCGGGTCTTTGTGAGGTCTTCATCGTTTATCTTGAGCTCGTCGAAATGTATATCCTTGCCGGAGATGCGCGTGCTTATTATCTTCTGTATCACCCGGGGCTGCTCAAAGATCTCTTTTAACATAAAGTGCGGGAAACCGCCTTTCTCTGCCTGCGTAATATCCCAATTTACGTGCTCTGGGGTTTTGTCTACGGCGTTCCCTTCAAGATCTTTTACTGTGACGCTCTTCGTGTCGATACTGATGATCTCGCCATTGCCTACATATATTATGTTTTTGGTATATTCCAATATCGCGGGTATGTCGCTGGCAAAGAAGTTCTCGTTCTTCCCTACGCCGATCACAAGCGGGCTATCAAGTCTGGCGCCGACTATTCTATGAGGCTCATCCTTATGGATGGCGCATATTGCATATGAGCCGCGTAGTTCCTTGACCGCCCTTCTGACGGCTTCTTCCAGGTCGCCTTTGTAGAATTTGGCGATCAAGTGGACGATCACTTCAGTGTCGGTCTCGGATGAGAATTTGCAGCCTTCCATAATGAGGCCGTCTTTCAGTTCCTGGAAATTCTCTATGATACCATTATGGACGATCGCTATATTATGGTTGGAATCGAAGTGCGGGTGGGAGTTGGCGTCACTAGGTACGCCATGTGTGGCCCAGCGCGTGTGAGATATCCCCACCGTGCCGGTTAAGGGCTCTGATCCTAATTTTTCAGCAAGGTCGTTCACTTTGCCTTTCGTCTTCTTAAACAAGATCTCGCCTCTTCCGTTAAAGACCGCTATTCCTGCAGAGTCGTACCCACGATATTCAAGCCTTTTTAGACCTTTTAGCAATACCTCGACCGCGTCTCTCTCACCTATATATCCTACAATGCCACACATATTTTCCTCTTAGGAAAGGGGTAACACAAATGAACACATAACTTGCGGAGCGTTAGCGACGTAAGTTATAAGTGCAAATTTGGCGTCCCCACGGGGATTCGAACCCCGGTCGCAAGCTTGAAAAGCTCGTGTCCTAGGCCTGACTAGACGATGGGGACACTTAAATTACCTATCAATCTCCTGAATTTACTGTTGCCTTTATAGCTCTTTATCTGGTTCTCGCGCTTGCGGGCTTCTGCCCTAGTAGTAAATCCTTCTTTGTAAACCAGCCTGAATGGACCTTTTTTCTTAGTTGATCTGACCGAGTTGTTGTTGTGCTTTCTGATTCTCTGGGCTAAATTTTCGCTGCTTCTTATGTAGTGCCCGCCCTGCTTGTTCTCCAAAATATAAGTATAATACATTCTCTCTTATATCGCAAGCTTGTCCCGTCGCCCCAATTCTTCACCAAGCGACGGGATCCCGCCGAGTGCAAACGAGGCGGGAAAAAGCTCGTGTCCTAGGCCTGACTAGACGATGGGGACACCTGATACCTATGGCCCCCTATTCCTGCGGAGCCCAAAACTTCTACGAAGTTCTTTTATGGGCAAAGCAGAATGGGGACACTTTTATTATTCTTCTTCCTTTATGACTCTCGCTACAGACGCTACTTTGTCTTTCGAGCCAAGCCTTATTATGCGAACACCCTGTGCAGCCCTGCCGGTAGTCCTTATCTCCTTCACCGGGCAGCGGACGATCATGCCGTTATGGGTTATCAACATAAGCTCGTCTCTGTCTGATACGATATTGAGTCCTATCACACACCCGTTCTTACTGGTGACCTTTATATTTATTATCCCCTTGCCCCCCCGAGACTGGAGCCTATACTCTGAGACAGGGGTCTTCTTGCCAAAACCTCCCTCCGTCACTGTAAGGAGAGTGGTCTTTTTGTCTCTTACGATCTCCGCCCCTACGATCTCGTCCTTCTTGCCGAGATTCATGCCGCGCACGCCGGCAGCGCTCCTGCCCATATTGCGCACCTTGTCCTCTTGGAATTTTATAGCCTTACCTTCTTTGGTCGCTATAAATATTTCGTCGTGACCGGACGATAATTGGACGCTTATCAGGCTGTCATCCTTGTCAATTTTGAGCGCTATTATGCCACCCTTTCTTATATTTGAAAAGGAAGAAAGCTTCGTCTTTTTGATCCTGCCCATCTTGGTAACCATGACGAGGAAACTA
>JAZFTF010000131.1:0-6328 GCA_036446495.1 Candidatus Omnitrophota bacterium
TCCCGTCACTAAAGAATCCCCTTCCACAATATAGGGGGTGATCAATATTATAAGCTCAACCCTGTCTGTACCTTCCAAGCTCGCCTTGAACAATTTGCCTATGAGTGGCAGGTCCTTTAAGAAAGGAACTCCGCTCTCTGCCTTGGTCTTTTCGTCTTTGCGCAATCCGCCGATGACGATAGTAGCGCCGTCTTTTACCAGGACCGTGGTCTCTGCCGTAGATGTATCGATGATCGGTATCTTGTTTCCTGAAGGCGTTATGAGAGTATCTGTCACGCTCGATATCTCCGGCTTTATCTTCATCCTTATGTAACCATCGTCATTTATAGTGGGCGTGACGGACAGCTGGATACCGACGTCAACAAATGTCACCTCTTCGGATACGGTCGTAGTCGTCTGTCCGGTCGTAGTGGTAGTTGTAACATAAGCCTGGCGCTCACCGACGTGTATCCTCGCCTCCTGGTTATTTATAACAGATATCTTCGGATTAGAGAGAAGCTGCGTATCACCTACGGTCTTTAGCCATCTAAAGAAGAGGTCAAAGTCCCTGTTTCTATTTACTATACCTATATGCATCGACTCGCCCGGCACGACCGGGATGCTTGAGTTAAGGAGATCCGTCGTGCCGCTGAAGGGATAAGAACCTATATTATTATTTACGTCGTCTGCGACCTGACTCCTTGTCCTAAAGGCGTCTCCCGCCGCCTGGACCGCGGCAAAAGGAGTGGAGCCAAAGTATGTAAGGCCGTACTTTACCCCTATATTAAAGAGCCCCTCCCACCTGAAAGACCAGTCTTCCGAGTTGATAAACCTGACCTTTATGATCTGGGAATCGATCAATACCTCTTTGGTCTTCTGATCCAGCGCCTCTATGAGCCTCTCGACCTCATTCATCCTATTAGGCAAAGCCTGTACAATAACGAGATTCTGCCGTTCATCGGCCTTTATCGTACCGACCTTCTTGGCATCAAGCCTGGCTTTAAGCTGCTCTTCGACATCGATCGCCCTGGCATATTGAAGCTTAAATATCCTAACCACGTTCTGCCTATCCAGTGTATTAAGGGCATTCTCTATCACCTTGATACTGTCCGGCGTGTCCATGACCAGGGCAGTCCCTGAATCAGGCTCCACAAGCACCCTGCCTATATCACTCTTCAGTGTATCCAGCAAGGTAAATGCCTGTTCGGGTATGGCGTACTTCAGCCTGAAGATCTTGATCTTGCGCATATCCGCAAATTTTCTACCCACCAGGGCTCTGTATTCGTCATTAGACATGATGTTATAGATATTTCCCCGCAACAGGTATGCCAGGTCGTTGGACCTGAGCATTATATCGAAGACGTCCTGGACGATGACATCCTGCACGGCGAGAGTGATCCTGCCGGAGACCTTCCTGGTAGTGATTATATTGAGATTCGCCTTACCGGACAAGAACTTCAAGGCGTCGATAATGTCTATATTGCGCAGATCAAGAGAGATCTTGCCTTGCATCCCCCCGATTATATCATCTACCCGGGTACCTCCGAGAGCTGACTCATCAGCTAACGCTTGTGTCAAATAAGCGGTCTCCTCCTGGGCATGCGCTACGCCGCAAAAGCAGAAAACAGCGATGGTAAGATATATGATATTTTTATGAACCTTTTTGATCATTTAAGCTCCACCTCCGCGCCTTCATAGCTTAGGATCACTTTATCCTTAAATATAGCCTGGACCTTCAACATTCCTATCATATGCCCCCGCCTTACATAGAAGGTCCGCACGGCCTCTACATCCTCGATCATGGCATCCGGCTCGTCAGACCATGATATCCCTACAAGCCTCAAGTTTTGAATAAGCTCCACAATGGTCTCAGCAGCCGGCTCCAAGATCACTACCTCTTCCCTGGCCCCTATATCGGTCATGCCCATCTTGAATATATTCCTCTCTATGACCTTCTCTGTGTAGTAAGAGATGGCCTTTAAAGGCGATACCTCAGGGAAGCCGGCCGACTTAAGGGTATCTTTCATCCCGGAAGTCAGATTCGGCAGCGTATTCAGGTTGTCTATAGACACATAGAGCGTAAAGACGAGATACCCGATCAAAGCGATAATAGAAAGAACGATCATTCTGTTTACAGACTTTATATCAATCTGGGGGGCGCTTACGCCTCTGGCACCCTTCTTGAAACCATCTTTAAAGAAAAAGAGTCGGCCTTTCCACGCGCCCGGTGAGAAGAGACTCAAACCTTTCTTTTTTACCGCCTGCCCCTTGGCAGACGCCCCTTTTGAGCCTTCGTTTTCAAGGAGCCTTAACAGCTGTTTTTCTGGAGTACCGCGTTCTTTCTGTGCCATCCTGCCCTTTTCTCTTCTTCGATTATCTCCCTTATAGACGAGGCGTCCACTACGAACCTGTTCTTCAAGACCACGTCCTTAAGCGCCTTGTGGCAGAGCATCGTGGTCTGTCTAGGGTAGCCTCGGCTGTGCTCGTATATCTCTCTTATGGCGTCATCCAGGAATAGGCGCATGTTCGCTTCATACCCAGCTTGTCTTATCCGGAACTCTATCATCTCTTTTGTCTCGTTAAAGTCCAAAGGGTTGAGCGTATACTTAAAGCTTATGCGGTCGAAAAAGTTAGGAATATCTATTATCTTGGAATAGAGTTCAAGTTGACCCAGGAGTACCAGCTGCAAGAGCTTAAATTTATTCGTCTCATAGTTTAAAAGGACACGCAAGACCTCAAGCGATGTCTGGTCTAGCTTCTGCGCCTCATCGATGATAAGGGTAACAGTCTTGCCTTCAGTTACCCCTTTTTGGAAGAGAAACCTCTCCAGGGATTCCCTGAGATCCAATAAAGTAAGCGGCTCACTGTTGCTTATATTAATTTCAAAATTTCTCGCTAGTGATGTCAAAAACATATTCTCGTTCTCAAAAGATGGGTCGAGGATGATATGGAAGATGATATCGTCTCTCTCTTTTAACTCATGTATAAGCTTTCTTGAGAGGCTCGTCTTCCCAGTTCCCACATCACCCAGTATGACAGAGAGGCCCCTTTTGAGCCTGAGCTCAATAAGGATATTCGTAAGCGCCGCCTCGTGTTCTTTGGATAGATAAAAAAACTCAGGGTCCGGGCTCGTTGAGAACGGCTCTTTATTGAATGTTAATATCTTATAATAGCTCATTATAGTGATATAGGGTGATTCGGTTTTCGGTTTGCGCACACCGCGCACTGCACACCGCTAAACGCAAACTGCAAACCGCTACACGTGTCAGCATATTATACGCCTATCAATTTCTTACGTATCAGTCTTAGGGAGTAGCCCTCGACTAAAAGCTCTTTTATCTTCTTCAAGCGGCTCTCTACCAAGCGCTTGTCGTAGAACCTTACATTCCCTCTCTTCTGCGGAACCGGCAAGAGGCCAAAATCTGTGTAGTGGTTTACTGTCTGGTAAGAGAGCTTGAATATCTTCATTATCTCCTTAACAGAGAGCGCGCCGTGGTTTGGCCTATTCTCTTTTGACCCCGTCGTTTTCGTCATCTTTTGGTATATACCGGAGTGATCATAGTTATGGTAACCATTGTTAACTAGTTTACATGATATTTTTGGATTTGTCAAATCAGCGTCGGGGCATAAGGGAGGTGCCTACTTCTTAAGTTTCCTGTGCGTCCTCAGAGCCGTCTCAAGAAGCGGCAGCGCGTCCTCAAAATTCTCGCCCTTATAGAAGACACCGGCAACGTTGTAGGATGTGAGCTCCCTCGCTTTTGGATCGTTTATATAGGCGCTTATGATGATGACAGGCACGTCCTTGTTGAACCTTCTTATCCTCTTTAATACCTCAAGACCGTCTAAGACGGGCATCCTAAGATCGAGAAATATAATATCAGGCGGATCCTTTTTGACGATCTCAATAGCGTTCTTTCCGTCAGTAGCAGTACTAACGGTGTAGCCTTTCGACTTGAGCCAAAATGTCATAAGCTGCCTGAAATCCGCTTCGTCATCTACCATGAGGATCTTTATATCTTTATTATCCATGATCTACTCTCCTATTATGGGTAATGTAAATATGAACTTCGCCCCTTGTTTCTTTTCGCTCTCGACCCAGATCTTTCCGCCGTGGAGTTCCGCGATCTCCCTGGCTATAGATAAGCCAACGCCTGTTCCGCTTATATCGCTAAGGTTCCTCTCGCCCGTCTGGTAGAACCTGTCGAATACTTTATCGAGATCCTCTTTGGGTATTCCCGGTCCGTTATCCTGGACACTCACTTCGATCTCCTTCATATTGTTTGAGACCGCTTCGACTATGATCATTCCTCCGTGTGGCGTGAACTTTATGGCGTTGCCTATGAGGTTGTTGAGGATCTGTCCTATTCTCTGAGCATCTATATTTACATCAGGAAGCCCCTCCTGGACCCTCTCCTCTATCTTTATCGACTTGGTATTGGCCCATGCGTCAAAACTCACAGCAGCCTCCCTGATCACGCTCCCTATGGTGGTCAAGGCGGGCTTTACCTGCATCTTGCCGGATTCGAGCTTTGCGAGATCGAGAAGGTCGTCTATGAGCCTGCTAAGCTTCTTTATATTCCTGTCGGCGAGCGTTAGAAACTCTTCCTGGGTAGATGATACATCACCGGCTGTCTTGCTGAGCAAAAGGGAGATGGATTTTTGAATAGCTACAAGTGGTGTCCGCAGTTCGTGTGTGACATTGGCCACGAATTTTGACTTCATAAGATCGAGTTCTTTTTGCTTAGTCACGTCGCTCAATACCGACACCATACCGACGGTCTGGCCGTTCTCATCCTCGATAACGGCACTCGATGATCTCAAGACCTTTTTCGTCTCGTCTTCTTCTGAGAAGATCTCTATCTCTTTGTCTTTTCCCCCAGAAGTGCTCTTGGCCATCGAGATGATCTGCTCTTTTTTGATATTCTCAAGCATAGGCTTGCCGATCTTATCATTCTTCGATACGTCAAGTAATTTTTCTGCCGCCGGGTTCATCATAACAACGTTACCTTTTCCGTCAACCACAAGCAGGCCTTCCGCGATACTCCTAATAACAGCATCAGTCTCTTTTTTGCCCGCTAAGACCTTCATGTACTTCTTCCAGGCAATCTCCTCGGACTGGGTCTTCTGCTCCATGGCGCTGTTATACTTTTTATCAAGCTCCTGAGTGTTAAGCTCTACTCTCTTTTCAAGCTCATTTGCGAATATATCCGATACGGCCTTGCTTATCTCCCGGCGCCTCTGTTTTGATTCTACGACTTCGCATATGCCGTCTGATATCGTCTTTTTAAGCGCATCTTCGTCCAAAAGAGACATTGAAAGATGTCTCTCCCCGGCGCCCTCTCTTACCTTGGCCTGGCTCGACATCCTTGCCACATGAGACAAGAAGAAGGCTATGGCGATGCTAACAAGAATGGTTACGATATATATTAATGTAATATGTTGCAAACAGCTACCCCCTTTTATACTAAAATATTATCACAATTATAATTGTGCTTCAAGCTATTTATCCTTATTTACTCTCTTCGTTGGTCTCTTTTAGAACTCCGGCTATCATTATCTTCTTAGCCATTATGATTCCTCGTCAACCTTCTTCTCATCAGGCGCATGCTTTGGTATCGTGAATACAAAACTCGTTCCCTTTCCAAGAGTGCTATCCACCCAGATATTGCCCTTGTGCATCTCGATGATCCCTTTGCTGATGACAAGGCCCAGGCCGGTCCCTCTCTCTCCCGGGCCGTCCTGCCGTCCAAACTGCCGGAACTTGGTGAATACTCTGGGAAGATCCTCTTTGGCTATACCAATACCGGTATCGGAGATCGCACACTCTATCTCTTGGCCCTTCCCTTCTACAGATATCTCTATGTGGCCCTCTTTGGTAAATTTAAGAGCGTTCCCTATTAGATTCACAAAGACCTGCATGATCCTGTCGGGATCAACGTATATCTCTACATCTTTTTTAGGAAGGTTTAGTTTAAATTTTATACCGGTCTCTTTAAGCTTAGGCTTAAAAGAATCGGTGACATTCTTTATCAATTCGCTTATAAAAACTGATTGCTTCTTGAGCTTCATCTTGCCTGATTCTATCTTGGATATATTGAGAAGATCGTTTATTATCCGCTCTAGCCTGTCGACATTCTGCCGGGCAATGGATAGATACTTATTCTGTTTCTCGTTTATCTTGCCGGTTATCTCATCGAGTATCAGGTTTATCCCCTCTTTTATGATAGACAGAGGCGTCCGCAGCTCATGCGAGACGGTCGAGACAAAGTCGGATTTTAGCTGATCCAATTTCTTAAGCTCGGTGTTCTTGATCTCAAGCTCATTATAGAGAAGGCGTATCGCCTCGTTC
>JAZFTF010000132.1:0-4511 GCA_036446495.1 Candidatus Omnitrophota bacterium
ATCTCTATTTATCTTCATGCCGATTATTTCTGAAGAGCGGTAGAGCCTGTTTAGGTGCCTATCGAGCCAAAGAACCTCCCCTTTATAGCTGCGCATCGTCTCAAATAGGCCATCGCCGTAAAGAAACCCTCTGTCCAGCACGGATATTACGGCCTTGTTTTCATCAACCATCCTCTCGTTTACGAATATTTTCATAACTCCTCAAAGCTCGTGCTTCGGTTAGTGGTTATCGGTTTGCGGTTAGCAGCGAAAACCGCTTACCGAAAACCGATGCTCTCTGTATTCTGTTTTTCCAAGCGACTCTATAAGAGCTCTGGCTTTATGCAGTGTCTCCTCGTACTCCATCTCGGGATCAGAGTCCGCTACTATACCCCCACCTACCTGAAAATAGGCCTTTTGGCCTTTTATGATAAAGGTCCTTATCACTATAGATGTGTCCATATTGCCGTCGAAGCCTATGTACCCTATGGAGCCGGTATAGACGGACCTCTTCGTCGGCTCAAGAGAGTCTATGATCTCCATAGAGCGGATCTTTGGCGCTCCGGTTATCGAACCTCCCGGAAAACAGTTCATTATGCAGTCTACGGCGTCCACATCCTGCCTTAATACGCCGCTTACTGTTGAGGTCAGATGAAAGACCGTCGAATACTGCTCGAGCGTGATAAATTCCGTAGGCATAACCGAGTCATACTGACATATCCTGCCCAGGTCATTGCGCTCAAGATCGACTATCATCACATGCTCGGCGCGGTCCTTGGCGCTAGCCAAAAGCTCTATCCTCATTCTTTCATCCTCGGCCGGGTTCGCCCCTCTGGGCCTGGTCCCTTTTATAGGCCTTGTGTGAATATTCAAGCCTCTCTTACACAAAAATCTTTCCGGTGAGGAACTGACTATCTTTACCTCGCCCATATCAAGAAAAGCCGAGAACGGAGCAGGGCTTATCTCTCTCAAACGCTCGAAGAGCGCGCGCGGCGGGATATTGATATCGCAAGAGAGTCTCTGGGACAGATTCACTTGATATATATCCCCTCTAGCTATATGCTCCTTTGCCCTTATGATAGTGTTTATGTAAGCGGATCTTGTGAAATTTGATCTTAGGTCAGGATCTTTTGAAGGCGTTTTGATGATCGTATCATTTGGTTTCGAAGTCCCTGCGCGCTTTAGCTTTTCCTTTAGGCTGTCCATCCGGGCGATCGCCCGGGCAACTCTTTTCTCTTTCACTGGTTCAGGAAAACCGCATGAGGCTATAAAGACTTTGTCCCTTAAGTGATCGAAGATAATAGACGTATCATAGAACGAGATGTATAGATCGGGTATGGATATGTCGTCTGAGGCCCTGGATGGGAGATCCTCAAGATGGCCGCATAGGTCATACGCGAAATACCCGACCGCGCCGCAAGTAAAAGGGAGATGTGTCTCTAACCCCTCTATCTTGAACTTGTTCAGGAGTTCCTTTAATACGAGAAAGGGGTTCCCCCTAAATTCTTTTACAAGGCCCATTTCTATTATCTGTATGCGGTCGGCCTTTGAGCGAAGCACGAGGAAAGGATCAGACCCTAAAAATGAGTATCTGCCTAACTTCTGGCGATCCATCCCGCTGTCCAGAAAAAATGGGTAGGGTTCATCCTCGAATAGTTTGAGACAATCTATCGGTGAGAGTGCGGTCTCGATCTCTTGGATAATAACCGGTTCTATAGGCATTGGAAGACTTAAGGCCGCCCGTTCCTGATAAGACGTCTCTTAAGAAAGATCCTCTTTATGGGATTAGCGTAATCTATAATAAGCCTGCCGTCTAAGTGGTCTACTTCATGCTGGATGGCCCTTGCCAGGAGGCCTTCGGCTTCCCGTTCCACTAGCTTGCCTTCTCCATCAAGGCCCCTATATTTTATCCACTGCGCTCTCTTTATCTCGACCATCACTTCCGGCAGGCTAAGACAGCCTTCCCTTCCTGCCTCTTGGCCTCGCTTTTGGACAACTATAGGGTTGATAAGGCTTATTGGGCCTTCGCCGACATCCACTACTATGGCCCTCTTAGACACTCCGACCTGGGGTGCGGCAAGGCCTATCCCCTGGTTAAGATACATCGTCTCTAACATTTTATCGAGAAGCTCCCTCTCATAGCTCGTCACAAGCTTGATGGGCTTACTCTTCTTTGTAAGCACAGATTCAGGGAACCTCGATATCTGAAGTGGGGGCATATAGTTATTTTTGTTTCTTCTTTACTATCTTATTCTTCGCGTCTACAAGGACTACATTTGACGCTGTAGATCTCGCCTCTTTCTCATCGAACATCCCGTAAGATATTATTATGACAAGGTCACCTATATCACCTTTATAAGTCGCCGGTCCATAAAGGGCTATAGTGCCTGAACCCGCCTCCTCCTCAACGATATAGGTCTCGAAACGCTCTCCGTTATTTACATTCAATACCTGGACCATCTCATTGGGCAGTATGTCACTCGCTTCAAGAAGTGTTTTATCCACCCCTATACTTCCTGAATAATGGAGGTCTCTCTTGGTTATGGTCGCTCTATGGATCTTGGATTTACACATTATCCTGAACATCTATCGGTCCTTCCTCGCTCTTTGTCACTAACAGGCGCGCTCTTTCCTACTTCTGCGTCTTTATGAAGTTGGCAATAGACCTGTCGTATGTCCTCTCCGCTTCTTCTGAAAATACACACGCCGGCAGTTCCTTCATGCTTAAGTGATATTTCAAGCATTCGCAGCATACCCCCTTCTTATCGCACGGTTCATAGGTGCAAGGGCAGCCTTCTTTATTCTCATTGCGATTATAACACTTTTTGGCCATATTCTCCACCGGGATCAGACGTTGATCTCCTTACCCATTCTTTTGGCCTCTTCCAGGGCGCCTTCTCTCTTTTTTATATCGCCTATATTATCCACGCCGTGGATCAAGATCTCGCCGCCGTATTTAAACCCAAGTATATAGAAAAAAGCCTTGAGCGTCTGTTTGGACCCTATAAAAGCATCTTCCTTATCCAGGCCCGATACAGACAACAGGTATCCATATCTCTTCTTATCGTCATCGCGAAGCGGCTTTTTAATGATAAACCTCTTGGCCCATAGGGACTGGCACCTGTCTATCATTACCTTAAGCTGTGCCGGAGGGCCCATAAAAAAGGTCGGCATCGCGACCACTAGGCAATCGGCCAGAAGAAGTTTCTCATAGATCTGCTGCATATCATCTCTTATGTGACATACGCCGTCCTTGTAGCACACGTTCTTCTCATCGCAAGGGGCTATAACTTTATCGGCAATATAGATCTTTTCGACCTCGCTCGCCTTCGATGAGGCACCTTCGAGAAAGGCATCCAATAACAAGTCGCTGTTTCCGCCTTTTCTGGGGCCCCCGGCTATACCAAGCACCTTTGACATACAGCTAACTATCCCTTCATCTCTTTTTTGTAGTATTCAAGACACTTTTTGCAGACGCCGTCTCCTTTGCGCCATTCCGGGTGCTTCTTCACTATCTCTTCGGCGATATGCTCTTCGGTGTGGCTTATAAAAACCATAAGATCCCGATCTATCTTCATGCCACATGTGGGACAGGTATACTCCATGCCTTTGCCCTCCCCTAGAACAGCTTACGGGCTACGCGCAGCCTGTTGGTTAATGTAACGATATGCCCTTTCTCTACCTCGATTATGGCATTCATGATATCCTTGGCCTTTGGATTGACACTCGACCTCTGGACCGCTGAAAAAAAGAGCACCGTATCCCTCTCTGCCTGTATTCCTACCTCAAGGGCCCTTGTCTCATTCAGTTTTTTTATCGATTCGTCATCCATGCCCTTAAAGACACCTGTATCCACCAGGATCCTTAAATATGAGGCGATCTCCTCATTTATGCCAAAATAGTCATATGAATCCGCGTTCGGTAGGGATTCGAGCATCTCTTTAAAGCCCTTCTTGTGCTCCGTCTCTTCATCCCTCAGCCTCTCGAATATCATTTTAGTCTCTTTTTGCTTTGAGTTCTTGGCTACCACGTTATAGAACCTATATCCGTTCTCTTCTATATTCATCGCGACGGTCAATATCTCGTTATCGGATAGAAGCTTTGTCCCCATCTTATACTCCTTTTTTGGGCAAAAGTTTTATAAAGAACCCTTTTAACATATCGGCGGCGGCCCTTACCTCCTCGCTCAATTCGTCCCCGAACCCTGTGGTCTTGGGCTTTACGCCGACCATCAAGATCGGGGCATCTATAGAGCTTTCGAGAAGCTCCATAAATACCTTCGGAGAGATATTATGTGTGGAGAAACCGACCTTCAATATATCGTCTTTTCTGAATATCGCGGCCTCTCCATACGGGCCGTTAAATGCGACCGCATCCAGTAATATTATAACATCTGGGTTCTCTTTTACAATAGGATTGTAATAGTTCTCAAGAACGGTACCGCAGTTTAAAAGCTTCGCCTCTACATGGCCACGCATCGATTCTATGAGGTACGGGCCAAACCCGTCATCCCCGCGCAGTTCGTTGCCTAT
>JAZFTF010000133.1:0-5960 GCA_036446495.1 Candidatus Omnitrophota bacterium
TTCTTTTCTTTACTCATAGATCATAATCAAGATATATAAACAAAACTATAATTTTTTCTTAGCGCCAATAATGGCGACAGCAGCAGCAAGCGCGCATAGAAAGACGAATATATCGCCTATTTTTGTATAGAGGCTTCCGCCCTCCATTATATCGACACGGGCCGTTTTAAAGCCCGTTATGCATATCTCGTTTCCGCCTATATTTACACTGTCGAATATCCTGCCTGTTCTATCTATAAAACAAGAGAGGCCCGTATTGGCCGCACGCACCACCGGCAGCCTATTCTCAACAGCCCTAAATACAGACGACTGCGCGTGCTGATAAGGGGCCGGGGTCTTCATAAACCAGGCATCATTCGTTATGTTCACTAAAAAATCTACATCTCTATTTGCGAACCTTCTTACGAGATCCGCAAATATGTCTTCAAAACATATAAGGACGCTGAATCTCGCGGTCTCTTCAAGCTCAAAAACTGTATGTTCCTTGCCCTTCTCGAACTCACCTATAGGTTTATTTACAAATTTCCGTATGAATCCGATCTGTTTATCAAACGGTATATACTCACCGAAAGGAACTAGATGGAGCTTATCATACCTCTCTACAATATCGCCATTACTGTCGATAAGAAAAGCGGCGTTATATATGCTATCGTCCTCTTCTCTATAGGAAGGGGCGCCTATAAGGATCGCCGAGCGGGTTCTGCGCGCGATAGCGGCTACTTCCTTGAATAGGTCTTCATCTTCCATATATCCCGGCAGCGAGGTCTCCGGCCATATGATAAGATCAGGCCGGTCCTTTGCCGCCATCTCCGTAAGAACGCTGTACCTGGACCAGATATGGTCTCTCATATCCGGATCCCATTTCATATATTGCGGTATATTTCCCTGTATGAGAGATATCTTGATGCTGCCTTTCGGGCTCTCATGGGCATTCAGTTTGAAAAACCCGTAACCCGCCACACAGCTTACCAATATCAGAAATATGATAAATGCCTGCCCGCTCTTTTTTATATCCATCTCTATCAAGATATATATGATCACATTTACGGCCATTACAAAGAAGGAGACTCCATAGGCTCCCGTTATATCCGATATCTGTATAAACGAAAGATTTAAATACTGGGAATGGCCGAGGAGCGCCCACCCGAAACCCGTAAAGAGATTGCTCCTGGCATATTCGAGCGTTGCCCAAAAAGCAGGGACCAGAAATATAGCGTATAGCGTATAGCGTATAGCGTATAAGAAATATAGACCAAATAGGCCGAAAAAAACAGAGAGGATAGATATAAGTAGTAAGCCGCCAAGAATAGATACATATCGCATCCAAAACATAGTGATTAAAAAGAAGGTAAAACCCGCTAAATATGAGACAAAGAAAGCCTCTCTTTTGGTAAGATTTTTTAGAGCGAAAAACAGAGGGACAAATGATAGGTAAGCAGCCAGGCTGACATTGAGACCGGGAAAACTCACGCTCAAAAGCAGGCCACTAAAAAAAGCCAGTATGACGTGGTTTATCTTTCTTGCCACCGCACCAGTCCCGCTTCGCGGAACGGTGCGGGATTTCGCTCCATGACGAAACCACGAAAGTAGAAATGTTGCAATAGTCCTTTGGTCTCGTTTAAGCTTCATTTCCCGCAGCACTTCTTATACTTCTTTCCGCTGCCACATGGACAAGGATCGTTCCTTCCTACTTTGGGTGTCTGCCTCTCATATGAGACAGGTTTAGGCTCAGGCCTGCTCCGGGGCGGTGGCGTAGAGGGCGGGGCCCCTTTCTCCTCTCTATTCATCTCGCGCAGGGCTGATCTTTCTTTGTGTATAAGTTCCTGGCTGTCGGGATCAAATACGCCCAACGCCGTCTCTTCCCTGATTGGTTGGAGCTTGAATATAAACTCTATGGCTTCCTCTTTTATAGAATCGATCATCTGGTAAAACTTCTCGAACCCTTCATGCTGGTATTCCACCAGGGGGTTTCTCTGGCCGTAAGCCCGAAGTCCGATCCCTTCTCTTAGATGGTCCATATTATAAAGATGATCTTTCCATTTTGTATCTATGGTCTGTAGAAGCACTGATTTAGCAAGATAGTTCATCGCCTCCTTGCCTATAGCCTCTTCTTTCTGATCATAGACCTTCTTTATTCTAGAGAATGTCTCATCGAATAGCTCATCTTCAGAAAGTTCATGAGGGTCCAGATCAGAGATATCGACACCAAACTTAAAGTGCAACCATTGCGTCATCCCGTCTATATTCCATTCTTCTTTTGGTATATCCTTGCCCATGTAAGTGGAGATCGCCCGGTCCAAAAGCTCCTCCATGATAAGGCTTGAGTAGTCATTGAGGTCTTCCGATTCGAGTATCTTTCTCCTCTCGCCGTATATTATCTCTCTCTGCCTGTTCATAACATCGTCATACTCAAGAACATGTTTTCTTATATCGAAGTTGCGCTCTTCGACTCTCTTCTGCGCGGTCTCTATGGATTTTGTCACCATAGGGTGCTGGATCTCCTGCCCTTCCTCCATACCGAGTTTGTCCATGATCATAGCTATTCGGTCAGATCCGAATATCCTCATAAGGTCGTCTTCCAATGATAGATAGAATCTGCTGGATCCAGGGTCCCCCTGCCTTCCCGCGCGCCCCCTGAGCTGGTTATCGATCCTTCTTGATTCGTGGCGCTCCGTCCCCATAACATGGAGGCCTCCCACCTTGACCACATCATCGTGCTCTTTCTTCGCCAGTTCCCTGTTCTCTTTTAAGTACTTTTTGTATTCATCCTGATCGACGGCCCTACCGCGCTCTTTGAGCTTGGCAACAAGGTCTTTTGTCATAAAATCCGGATTTCCTCCGAGCATTATATCGGTTCCTCGCCCGGCCATATTGGTGGCTATGGTAACCGCTCCGAATCGTCCGGCCTGGGCGACGATGTGCGCCTCAAGTTCGTGGTATTTGGCGCTAAGAACCTGGTGCGGGATACCCCTTCTCTTCAGCATGCCGCTTATGAGTTCGTTCTTCTCTATAGATATCGTCCCTACCAGCACCGGCCGCTTCTTCTCATACGCCTCGGCTATCTCATCGCATATGGCCTTGCATTTCTCCTTCTCGCTCTTATATATAACGTCTGTATAATTCGTCCTCTTAAGAGGCTTGTTCGTGGGCACCACAGTGACGTCGAGCTTGTAGATCTTTTTAAACTCTGCCGCTTCGGTCTCGGCCGTTCCGGTCATACCTGCGAGCTTCTTATACATCCTAAAGTAGTTCTGAAATGTTATCGTAGCTAGAGTTTGGTTCTCGCGCTCTATCTTTACACCTTCTTTAGCTTCAATAGCCTGGTGAAGCCCATCACTCCACCTCCTGCCCGGCATCATCCTGCCGGTAAACTCATCCACGATAACAACCTTATTGTCTTTTATCAGGTAATCCTTGTCTCTTTTGAAAAGCTCATGTGCCCGGAGGGCCTGATTTATGTGATGCTTATACTCCATAGTGGATATATCATGTAGATTATCCAGCCCCAGGAAGTCAGCCGCCTTCGTCTCGCCATTTTCAGTAAGATAGGCCGTATGCGCCTTCTCATCCACCACGTAATCCCCGGTCTCCTCTTTTGTGGCCTCATCCTTCTTGCCCTTCGTCAGACGCGGTATGATCCTGTCGATCTTATAGTACTTATCTGTCGACTCTTCGGCCGGGCCCGATATAATAAGAGGTGTCCTCGCTTCGTCTATAAGTATACTGTCGACTTCATCGACTATGGCGTAATGGTACCCGTGGTGAACCATAGTCTCTTTATTGAATTTCATATTATCCCTTAAATAATCGAACCCGAACTCGTTATTGGTACCATAAGTGATATCGCATTCATATGCGGCCTTCCTCTCCAAGTCGGGCATATCGTGCTGTATAGCACCTACGGTAAGCCCGAGAGACTCGTATATAGGCCCCATCCACTCCCTGTCTCTGCGCGCGAGATAGTCGTTTACCGTAACGACATGAACGCCCTTTCCGGCAAGGGCGTTCAAATAGACGGCTAGCGTCGCCACAAGGGTCTTACCTTCCCCCGTAGCCATCTCGGCTATCATGCCCCTGTGAAGAACTATGCCTCCCGCCAGCTGGACGTCAAAGTGCCTCATATTAACAGTCCTCTTGCCAACTTCCCTCACAACAGCAAATACTTCCGGAAGTAGATCATCCAAGGGTTCACCTGAGGAGAGCCTCTTCTTAAACTCATCTGTCTTGGACCTGAGTTGTGCGTCAGACGATCTCTCCATCTGAGGTTCAAACGAGTTTATCCGGTCGATTATCGGCTGGACCTTCTTAAGGAACCTCTCCGACTCATTACCTATGATCTTTAGTTTTCTTAATATGAATTTTAGCATCTGTCTCTACTTTTTGCGCTTAAGATACGCTTCCATAAAACCGTCGAGGCCGCCATCCATCACCTTCTGGACATTCGATGTCTGAAAATCCGTCCTGTGGTCTTTTACCATAGAATATGGATGCATCACATAAGACCTTATCTGGCTGCCCCATTCTATCTTCTGTTTCTTGGCGTATCGCTTCTCGAGCTCTTTCGCCTTCTTCTCCCTCTCTAGCTCATAGAGTCGGGCCTTGAGCACCTTCATGGCCGTGGACTTGTTCTTAAACTGGGATCTTTCGTTCTGGCATTGCACCACTATGCCTGTCGGCATATGAGTAATCCTTACCGCGGAATCCGTTACATTTACATGCTGGCCACCCGCCCCGCTTGAACGGTATGTATCTATCCTCAGGTCCGAATTATTTATGTCTATCTTTATATCATTCGATATCTCAGGTATCACATCCACTGAGGCGAAAGATGTGTGGCGCCTGCTATTGGAGTCAAACGGTGAGATCCTTACCAGCCTATGCACCCCTGATTCAGACTTAAGGTATCCGTACGCGTATGGCCCTTTTATTATAACCGTCACGTTCTTGATCCCGGCTTCTTCACCCACCAAGAGATCTATCTGCTCTATGTCAAATTTCTTGGAAGCGGTCCATTTGGAGTACATCCTAAAAAGCATCGAGGCCCAATCGCATGACTCTGTACCGCCTGCGCCGGCGTTTATGCTCAATATAGCGTTGTTCTTATCCTCAGGCCTTCCTAATAATGATTTAAACTCGAGAGAATCTATCTTTGATTCTAGGCCGGAGACTTCATCCTGGATATGTCTTATCGACTCGTGGTCGCTCTCTTCAACGATCCCCAAGAGCTCTTTTGTCTCTTTAAATATACCGCTTACTTCTTTCCAGGGGTCCAGGACGACCTTTAGTACTTTAAGTTCCTTTATAGTATCGTTGGCCTTGGTCTGATTATTCCAAAAATCCGGACGGGCTATCTCTGACTCAATCTCCTTGACTCTCTTATCCTTTGGGTCCGCGTCAAAGATGCCCCCTTAGCTCTTCGAGCCGTTTTTCTATCCTCTTAAGTCTGTCTCGCAGATCTTCAAACATGCACTCTCCTTTGTCCATGATTAGCGTATAGCGTTTAGCGGATAGCGTATAGTAAAAACCAAAAATTAATCGTCTGTGGTTTTGATTATACCAACCTTCTCGTATTCAAGCAACTTCTTTTTAAGCTTTGACCCTCCATACGCAAATCCCCCTATCCCTCCATCTTCCCGAATCACCCTGTGGCAAGGTATCACCAGAGGAAAAGGGTTCTTATTTAATGCCTGCCCTACCGCCCTGAAAGACCGGGGGTTCTTTATCTTGTACGCAACCCATTTGTAGGTCTTGACAGTGCCCCACGGTATAGAAGAAACCGTCTTATAAACCCTTATCTCAAAAGGAGTAAAACCATTGGCCTTTAAGATATCATACAATCTTCCACGGGGCCTTTTCACCTCGGCCTCTTTCGCCGAATGACCCTTTTAGTACCAAGCATCTTCCTTCTTCTTAATATAATATGGTAGTTCCTGGCAAAGCGGTGGGCCTCATCTCTTATC
>JAZFTF010000134.1:0-6934 GCA_036446495.1 Candidatus Omnitrophota bacterium
GGAGGAAATGATGGCAAAAAAGATAGGCATCTTGACCGGAGGAGGAGACTGCCCAGGGCTAAACTCGGTAATCAGGGCCGTTGTAAGAAAATCTTTTAAGGAAAATATAGAGGTTCTGGGGATAAAGAACGGATGGAAAGGCCTTATAGAAAATAGCACCATGCTCCTAGACCTGAATTCTGTCTCAGGGATCCTGCACAAGGGCGGGACGATACTAGGAACAAGCAGGACCAATCCATACAAGAAAGAAGGGGATATAGCTAAGGTAATAGAGACTATAGCAAAACTGAAGCTCGACAGCTTGATAGCCATCGGTGGAGAGGACACCTTGGGCGTTGCGGCCAAACTATACAAAGAGAAGATAAACGTCGTCGGTGTCCCGAAAACCATAGATAACGACCTCTCAGCCACAGACTACACCTTTGGCTTCGACACAGCCGTGAATATAGCTACGGAAGCAATAGACCGCTTACACAGCACGGCCGAGAGCCACCACAGGATCATGGTCGTTGAGGTAATGGGCAGGCACGCCGGATGGATAGCTATCCATTCCGGGATGGCGGGGGGCGCAGACTTAATCCTGATACCGGAGTTACCAATAAACATGGATGAGGTCTGTTCTATCCTTAAAAAAAGAAAAGAGAGAGGAAAGAATTTCAGTATAGTCGTAGTAGCGGAAGGTACGAAGTTCAAAAAAGACAACTTAGTCCTTCAAGAAGAGAAGCTCGACGCGTTCGGCCATGTCCGACTTGGAGGCATAGGCGAGACCTTGGGCAATAAGATAGAAGATCTAACAGGCTTTGAGACGCGAGTGACCGTTCTCGGCCACGTACAGAGGGGTGGGACCCCGACTGCCTTTGACAGGGTTCTCGGCACCAGGTTTGGTGTAAAGGCCGTGGAGATGGTCATAGAAGGTCAGTTCGGTATGATAACAAGCCTCAAAGGCAACAAGATAGTCACTGCATCACTAAGCGATGCTATCAGCGTGCTAAAGACCGTAGATAAGGATTTCTATAAGCTGGCTGAGGTATTTTTCGGTTAGCTTCAAAGGAGCATGACAGATTTGAGAGAGAAGATAAAAGATATAATAAATGAATCGATAGAAGCCAAAAAAGAGTTTCTGGAAACTCAAGTAGAAACGATCTCCTCAATGGCCGGCGCCATAATAGAGGCCGTTAAGAACGGTAAGAAATTGATAGTCTTCGGAAACGGCGGGAGCGCAGCCGACAGCCAGCACATAGTCGCAGAGCTAATAGGGAGGTTCAAGAAAGAGAGACCTCCTATACCGGCTATAGCCCTTACAACTAACACCTCCACCCTTACCGCCATTGGGAACGACTATGGCTACAGTATGTCTTTCAAAAGGCAGCTGGAGGGACTGGGAAATAGAGGCGACATAGCCCTGGGCATCTCTACAAGCGGCAATGCAGAAAATGTATACGAAGCACTTATGAGCGCGAAGAAACTTGGGCTTAAGATCATAACGATGACCGGAAGAAGCGGAGGCAAGATATCAAAGCTTGCCGAGGTCGCGCTCAAGGCTCCCTCTGACAATACTCCCCGCATACAAGAATTGCATATAACCGTCGGCCACATTATATGCGAATTAGTCGAAGACGGGCTCTGTAAATGATAGAAGACAAGATCAAAAGTGTCGAAAAACTTAAAACCAAACTCTCTCTCTTGAAGAGTGAGGGCAAGAGCATAGTTTTTACGAACGGTTGTTTCGATATACTGCATGTCGGCCATATCTCTTATCTTGAGGAGGCAAAAAAACAGGGCGATGTCCTTGTGGTAGCCATTAACTCAGACATTTCCGTCAAGAAGGTTAAGGGAGCGGGCAGACCCATTCTAAGCGAAGGAGACAGGTTGAAGATGCTGGCCGCGCTCGAATCGGTAGATTTTGTCACTATATTCAGTCAAGACGACCCGGCATCGATAGTAACCGAGCTCGATCCGGACATAATAGTCAAGGGATCGGACTGGAAAGAAGAAGAGATCATAGGCGCGGAACACGTAAAAAACTCCGGAGGAAGGGTAGCGAGTATCCCTTTCCTAAAAGGATACTCGACAACTGAGCTTATAAACAAGATCAAAGGCTTAAAGTGAAACAAAAAGAGATATTGAGAATAATTGACGCAAACCTTAATAGGCTGCTCGAAGCCCTTAGGGTCTGCGAAGAAGTGACCAGGTTTATACTTGAAAAACGCAGTTACACTGAGGAGCTCAAGAACTTAAGACATGAGTCGGCCAGGGCGATATCGGCCTCGAAAAGCTTAAAGTACATCTCTTTAATAAAAGCGAGAGATTCTGACGGCGATATAGGAAAATTCACCTTAAAAAACGAATTAAAAAGAGATGACCCTCATGATGTAATGCGCGCCAATATGCAAAGGGCCAAGGAGTCGCTCAGGGTACTGGAAGAGTTCTCAAAGATAATAGACAAAGAAGCGGCCCTGAAATTTAAAAAGATAAGATTCAAGCTATATAGCGCGGAGAAGGTACTGATTGAAAAAGCAGATTTTGCAGTTAATACTCGATAGAGAGACCGCTGGTGATAAAAAGGATATAGTCGAGATCGCCCGGGAAGCCATAAAAGGCGGCGCTGGATGGATCCAGTTAAGGGACAAAAGATCCAACGACGGCGCTATTCTCCGCGTGGCGTCTAGGCTAAGAGAATTGACGAGAGAGACAGGATCAATCTTTATCATAAACGACAGGGTGGATATAGCCATGGCTTCAGGCGCCGATGGGGTCCATATCGGGCAAGGAGATCTACCGTGTAAATGCGCAAGAAGGCTTCTGGGGAATGACAAGCTTATAGGCATCTCAACCCACAACATCAAGCAGGCTCAAACGGCACAGGAAGACGGGGCCGATTACATAGGGGTGGGACCCATATTCAAGACACGCACAAAACCCGACCTGAATGCGATAGGCCTCAATATTGTAGATGAGATCTCGCGAGAGATAAGGATACCCGCATTCTTTATTGGCGGCATAAACTTAAGTAATCTAAACGAAGTGCTTACGATGGGCGGAGACTCCATAGCGATAGCCAGCGCAATACTCAAGAGCTATGACATCACCGAGACCACTAGGCTCTTTGTAAACAAGTTAAGAGAGACAGAGAGGATTTTGGTAAGATGACACAGATGGAATTGGCAAAAAAGATGACTCCCTCGGACACAATGCAGGCTGTAGCCCAGAAAGAGGGACAGGAGTTAGCTTATATAATGGGCGAAGTATCTCTGGGCAGGATAGTCATACCCAAGAACGTAAATCACAATATCAAGAAGATCTGCGGCATAGGCAAGGGGCTTACAACCAAGGTCAACGCCAATATAGGGACCTCTGACGAGCATCCCGACATGCCAAAGGAGATGGAGAAATTAAAAACGGCTGTAGACTCGGGAGCTGATACAATAATGGACCTATCTGTCGGTGCCGGTATACGCAGCATGCTGAAAAATGTAATAAAAGAATCCGATGTACCTGTAGGGACGGTCCCCATATATGAGGTCGCGACGAACGTCTTAAGGAGAGGCACCATATCTGATATGAGTTGGGCGGATATAGAGCCTGTCCTGGAATGGCAGGCAAGTATTGGGGTCGATTTCTTCACGATCCACTCCGGGGTCACCAAAGATATAGTGGAGTTTTTGAAAAAGAGAGAGCGCATACTGGATGTTGTGAGCAGAGGGGGGTCCTTGATAGTAGACTGGATAGTGCAAACCGGCAGAGAAAACCCTTTTTATGAAAACTTCCAGCGCGTATTGGAAATAGCGAAGGCGTACGACATTACGCTCTCACTCGGCGACGGGATGAGGCCGGGTGCAATAAAAGATGCCGGCGATGAGGCACAGATACAGGAATTGATAGTCCTGGGCAGGCTCGCTTCTATGGCGAGAAACTTCGGCGTACAGGTGATGATAGAGGGGCCGGGGCACGTACCCATCAACCAGATCGAATACAATATAGCCATAGAGAAGTCCCTCTGTGGAGAAGCGCCATTCTACGTATTGGGGCCGCTCGTAACAGATGTGGCACCAGGCTATGATCATATAGTCGGGGCGATAGGGGGCGCGATAGCCGCGAGCCACGGGGCAGACTTTCTTTGCTATGTTACTCCGTCTGAGCACCTAAGGATCCCTGACATCGCGGATATCAAAGAAGGTGTCATAGCCTCCCGGATCGCCGCTCATGCCGCTGACATAGCAAAGGGCGTGAAAGGCGCTATAGACTGGGATATAGCTATATCGAATGCAAGAAAACTTAGAGATTGGAATAAGCAGTTCTCGCTCGCGCTTGACCCTGACAGGCCTAAAGAATATAGGAACGCCTCGAATCCCACGACCGAGGATGTCTGTTCGATGTGCAATGAGTTCTGCCCCATAAAAAGAGGAGAGGAGTGCCTTAAGAAATGAGCGTATTAGTGGTCGGTTCGGTAGCATTGGATTCGGTGGAGACGCCTTTCGGAAAACACGATAATCTTCTTGGGGGGTCTGCCACGTACTTCTCTATATCGGCAAGTTACTTTACGGATGTCAAGCTCGTAGCTGTGGTCGGGACCGACTTTCCCAATAGGCATATAGAACTCCTCCAGAGACGCGGGATCAATACCAAGGGCCTACAGATAGAAAAAGGTAAGACCTTCCATTGGAAAGGGAGATACGAGTTCGACATGAATGTGGCCAAGACCATATCGACAGAGCTTAACGTCTTTGAAACATTCAAGCCAAAGATCCCATCGCAATGGCGCAAGGCAGAAAATATATTTCTCGCCAATATAAATCCCGATCTCCAACAGAATGTCCTTAAGCAAGCCTCGTCGCCAAAATTCGTAGCATGCGACAGCATGAACTTCTGGATCGAGAATAAGAGAAGCTCACTCGCAAAGCTCCTAAAAAATATACACCTCTTCTTGGCAAACGATTCTGAGGCCAGAGAGCTCTCTGGCGAGACAAACCTCCTCAAAGCAGCCAAGTACATACTCAAGCTGGGGCCAAAGATGGTAATAATAAAAAAAGGGGAGCACGGTTGCCTACTGGTGACCAAGAAAAACTTCTTCTCAGTGCCGGGATTCCCCCTGGAAGATATATGCGATCCGACCGGAGCTGGGGACACCTTCGCCGGGGGCGTAATGGGGTATTTAAGCGAATCCGGCTCGATAGATGAGGCGAGCGTGAAAAAAGCGATAATCTTCGGCAGCGTTATGGCCTCGTACAACGTTGAGGCCTTCAGCCTCGACAGGCTTCTCCAGTTGAACAGGAAGCTCATTGATAAGAGATACAGAGAATTCAAAGAACTGGTAAGGTTTTAGGCGGGTGTAATTTAAATGAGACTGTGATTTACGGAACGAAGTGAACGTAAATCACATAGTCGAACGCACCCAGCTCATATGTGTAAGGAGGCTGGGTGTGTCCCGAGCGAAGCGAGGGACCCCATTTAGGTTGAATGTATTTTGCGGGTGTAATTCAGTGGTAGAATGATAGCTTCCCAAGCTATATACGGGAGTTCGATTCTCCCCACCCGCTCCACGTTCGCCGAAGGCGAACGTGATCCTGAGCGAGCGAGGGAATCTGACGAATAAGAAGATTTCCCGCGAAGCGAAGGACCTTCAAAATAAAAAAAGAAAGAGGGTAGATATGAAGAAGTTATTCGTGATCACGGCAATCTTACTTTTCACCGCATCGGCGGCTTTTGCCGCTACGGGACTGGAATCAAAGGAAAAGGTCAGGGAGCTCTGCGAAGAATGCATGGTCAAGATATACACGGGGAATCTCCAGGGTGCTTTCGATCTTATCAAGCCTATCTTCCCGGTACCTGAAACCGAGTTTGACACGCTCCAGATGCAAACCATGAAGCAGCTAGGGATGGTCGGTCAGAGGTTCGGCAACGCCGTAGGGTATGAGTTCATAAGAACACAAGAAATAAAAGATACGTTCGTTAAACATATATACATAGAGAAGTTTGAAAACCACGCTATACGCTGGATATTCATCTTCTATAAACCCAAAGACAAGTGGCTTCTCAATAATTTTGGATGGGATGATACCATAGAAGCGCTCTTCGATTGATCATATGCAAAAAAGAAACCTTTACATATATTCAGCACTACTCTTCCTGGCAGGGTCTCTGGCAGGATGCGCTGGGATGGATGAGGCAAGAACTCCATCGCGCCCCATAAGCAAAGAGGCTGGACTCTACCATAAAGTAAGGCCAAAAGAGACGCTCTGGCGGATATCAAAGATGTATGGCGCAAGCATGGAAAGGATCGCAGCAGCAAACAGGCTCCAGGATAAGAAAAAGATTTACGCGGGGCAAGTGCTCTTCATACCGCAAGCCAGGGCCACATGTTTCGGAGACAAGCAGAAAGAACGGTCGTTCATCTGGCCCCTAAAAGGCAAGATGATATCATTTTATGGAAGTTCGACTGACGGTGTAAAAAATAAAGGAATAGATATAAAAGCCCGACACGGAGAACCTGTGGTCGCCTCCAGAAGCGGAAAGGTATCATTTGTCGATAATAACATGAAAGGTTTTGGAAAGACCATAATACTCGATCATGAAGGTGAATATTCGACCGTCTACGCCTATAACTCGCAGATACTCGCTGACGTTGGGCAGATGGTGAGACAAGGTACTGTTATAGCGAAGGCGGGACAGAGCGGTAGGGCCGTCTCGCCTCGGCTTCATTTTGAGATCAGGAAGAAACATAAACCACAGAACCCATTTTACTTTTTACCATGATGCTTAGCGAACCGGTCATTGGAGAACAATTCTTCGGCAGAGAGAAAACCATCGACCTCTTAAGAAAGAGGGTGAATGCTCTCACCGATGGCTATAGGCAAAATATCGCCCTTACAGGGCAGAACCTTGCCGGTAAATCTTCTATCCTGCACCACTTTCTCTATAATTTCCAGGATAACCG
>JAZFTF010000135.1:0-10684 GCA_036446495.1 Candidatus Omnitrophota bacterium
AGCTTTTTAAGGAGAGGCCCAATATCCTCGCCCAGTACGCCGATCAGTTTAAGTACATCGTGGTCGATGAGTACCAGGATACCAATATAGCCCAGATAGAGCTCTTAAAGATGATCTCTAAGAGGTGGAATAATATATGTGTAGTCGGAGATGATGACCAGGCTATCTATAGGTTCCGCGGGGCCTCTTACGCGAGCTTCCTTAAGTTCAAGGAACACTTTTCAAATGTAAAAACCATCAAGCTCACGCAGAATTACAGGTCTACAAAGAAGATACTCAATACCGCGGACAGGCTCATAGCCAATAATGGCCAGGACAGGTATGACCCCAGGAAGAACCTCTGGACCGAGGACCCGAAAGGCCCGTCCGTAAAGGCGATAGTCGCCCACGACTACAGGGATGAAGCCTCGAGCGTAGCCGACGAGATAGAAGCACTCTATGCCAAGATGAAGGGTGAGAACAAGAAGTATTCTAATATCGCGGTATTATACAGGGCCCATTCCCATAAAGAGACACTCTTAAGCGAACTTAAATCACGCGGCATACCGGTGGCCGTGGTAAAAGGCGCGGGGCTCTTACATACAGAAGAGATACGCGACCTGGTGGCGTATCTGAAGATCATACAGGACCCGGAAGATTCGGTGAGCCTATTCCGGGTCCTTATGGCGCCGATATGGGATATAGGTATAGAAGACCTCATCGCGATATCGAATACAGCCAGCAGGGAAGAGCGCCCGATGTATGACTATATAAAAAATACCGATGAGATAAAGGGCATGAGCGAGAAGACCTTAAAGAACATCGGCGAATTCAGGGAGTCTCTTAAGGACCTGATGCGCATATCAAAAAGAGAGAACGCCGTGGAATCATTTATTGGGATACTCGAGAAGACCGGGTATTTGACGCGTCTCATAAAAAAGGGGCACAAGGCCAGGGATGCCGAGAGCGACCAGAAGGCCCTCAACATCGGGAAGTTCTTCAGGTTCATATCCAATTATTTAAAGAACAACAACGACCAGACCTTGTCGGGATTTATTCAATACCTCGACTTCTTTATAAGCGGCGGTGGGGATACAGAGCAGGAAGAGCTTGTGTTAAACGAAGACGCTGTGCGCTTTATGACCGTCCACTCCGCCAAGGGGCTTGAATTTCCTTATGTATTTCTCATAAGCCTCGTCCAGAACCGCTTCCCGACTATGAGACGCAGGGAGGCGATACCATTCCCTGTGGCGCTCATGAAAGAGGAGCTCCCAAAAGGGGATTTCCACAGGGGTGAGGAGCGGAGATTGTGCTATGTGGCCATGACGAGAGCCAAAGAGGCGCTTATCTTAAGCGGCATAGACAAGTCGCGCAACAGGCTCTCCATGTTCCTCAAGGAGGTCTTAAGCGCGGAGGCGCTCAAAGCGGGGGATATAGCGCTTACAGACGTGGAGCCGTCCAACGATATAGAGAGCCGCATAGGCAGCGTCCTTCTCGACCGCTTGAGCAAGATGGAAGAGAAGATAGAGGACTACAAGTTGCCAAAACCAAAAAAACTCAGCTATACGCAGCTTGATATGTACCAGAGCTGCCCGCTCAAGTATAAATTTGGTTATATCTACAGGATCCCTACGAGAAGGCGCAATGCCCTCACCTTTGGCTCAAGCATACACTCTACGCTCGAGGAGTTCTTTACGCTCGTCCAGGATGGTAAGAAGGTCGACAAGGGCATTTTATTCAAGATACTCGATAAGCACTGGGATAAGTTCGGCTATGCGAACAAGATGGACGAGGCAAACTACAGAAAGACCGGAGAGAATGCGCTCGATCTCTTCTACGAAAAACATAAGACCATGTTCGATAAGCCGCCTCTCTTTTTAGAGAAGAAGGTGGACCTTAAGGTGGGAGGTTTTGTCCTCGACGTGAGGATAGACAGGATAGACAGCCTGGGTGAAAAAAGAGTAGAGATCATAGACTACAAGACCGGAAAGCCTAAAGACGAGGACTTCGCCCGGAGCAGCCTGCAGCTTAGCATATACGCGTTGGCGTGCAAAGAGGTGCTCAAGCTCGACCCCGCTATGGTGAGCTTCTATTATGTAAACCCAAATGAGAAGGTGACCTCCACAAGGGACAAGGATGATTACGATCAGACCAGGAAGACCATCATCGATATCGGCACCAAGATCCACGCTGAGGAGTTCGAACCCACCCCGGGACGCCTATGCAACTGGTGCGACTACAAGTCTATCTGCCCGGTATGGGATAAACGGTAAATAGTCCGGACTATTAACAAATATGCGTAAGAAATTACTTTCAATATATAACAAACTATACAAAGCTTTCGGACCGCGTAGATGGTGGCCGGGAGATACCCCTTTCGAGGTAGTTGTGGGCGCTATACTTACCCAGAACACCGCCTGGACCAATGTAGAGAAGGCTATAACCAACTTAAAGAGGGAGAGGCTTCTCGACCCTAACGCGCTCTGCGCTGTTAGCAAGTCAAAACTCGCCAAGCTTATACGGCCGGCAGGATACTATAATATCAAGGCAAAGAGGCTCAAGAACTTTACAGATGTCCTCTCCGGGGAATTTGCTAATGACCCAGATAAGCTTTTTAGCCTGCCGCTTAAGCGGCTAAGAGCGAGGCTCTTAGATATTAACGGCATAGGGCCGGAGACGGCTGACAGCATCACCTTATACGCCGCCGGTAAGCCTATATTTGTCATAGACGCCTACACAAAGAGGGTCTTCTCGCGTCACAAGCTTATAAAGGAAGACGCCACATATAGTCAGATGCAGGAGCTCTTCATGGAGAACCTGCCACGCAGTAGAAGGCTATTCAATGAGTACCACGCCCTTATAGTGGAGCTAGGCAAGCTTTACTGCAGGAAAAGACCCAAGTGCGGCGAGTGCCCGCTAAAAGTCCGGAGTTAGGAGTCTGGAGTCCGTAGTTGGGAGAAAAAGTAGGTTTTTTAAAAAAAGAATGCATTTTTTAGGACGAATTTTTCATGCTAATCTCCTAACTCCGGACTCCTAACTCCCGACTATTATATATATATTGTAATCTTGATATAAAACTATTATAATATTACCCTAAGCGATATGAAGAATGTAAGAAACAATTATATAATCGCGGCCGTTACCCTGATAATTTTGGCTGTATCGGTCGTATTCATAGTAAGGTGGATCTCATCGCGCACTATTAAAATGGACATAGTCAAGCACTTTACCTTTTCGAACGAGAACTCCCTTAAAGAGTGGCAGGAAAAGGTTTTTAAAGGCAAGGTCGACTATGCGATAGATGAGGCCAATGGGGACAGTTTTGTCATAGCGAAGAGCGATAAGACCGCCTCGGCTTTATACTACAAGATAAGGCTTAAGATCGACAAGAAGCCCATTCTTAGCTGGAAGTGGAATGTAAAGAAGTTCCCGCATAAAAAAGGCGAAGAGGACCTCAAAGATCCCAAGCAGGATGATTTCGGGGCGAGGGTCTATGTGATCTTTCCCTCTTTCTTCTTTACCAGGACAAGGGCCCTGGAGTATATATGGACCGAGAAGGTCAAGGAGGGGACGATCTCCCCGAGCCCGTATTCAAAGAATCTCCAGCTTTTCGTAGTGGAGAGCGGCAAGAGAGAGAACGGGCAGATGATAAGTGAAGAGAGAGACATCTGCAAAGATTATATCGAGGCCTTCGGCGAAGCCCCTAAGAACGATATAGGGGCCATAGCCTTTATGACCGACGCCGACTCTACCAAGAGCACGGCCGAGGCTATATATGACGAGATAAAGATAGGATACAGAAAAGAAAAGAACGGAGAGGAGTGATGAAGATGAGGAACATATTTCGCATAGAGAGTAAACTGCAGCATAAATACCTGAGGCTCATAGAGGCGTCTCTGTTCTTACCTACGGTAATAGTGGCCGGCTGCCTTTACTACCTTGTCTTCTTTTTAGTGGCCGATGAGATAGCTATCCCGGAATTTGTCGCTGTGATACTCTACCCGGCCCTTGAGCGGATAAATATCGTGCTTATAGTGGGGATTCCTCTGCTCTTTGCTTTTCTCTGGGGGCTCGGCATAGTCATGTCGCACAGGATGGCAGGCCCGATTGACAGGCTTACCAACGAGCTGGACGATATAGTAAAGACCGGCAACTACAAGAAGCGTATCATGGTGCGCAAAGAAGACGAGCTTAAGTCTTTTGTGGAAAACATAGATAAACTATTGGCAAAAGTATCGGAGAGAGAAAATTAAACCTTATCAGCACGTAGTCGCATCCATTATGATCGGAACGGCGGTAGGACTGTACTTTAGATCTATCTATTGCGGGGCCGCGTCATTCTTAGCGGGCGTCCTGATAGATATA
This sequence comes from Candidatus Omnitrophota bacterium, assembly GCA_036446495.1. Lineage (GTDB taxonomy): Bacteria > Omnitrophota > Gorgyraeia > JABMRJ01 > JABMRJ01 > JAZFTF01. The sequence goes on from JAZFTF010000135.1 coordinate 4,345, forward strand.
GACCATCTATTTGACTACTGGAGGGAGTATGGCATTAAGAGGTTTACGGTAAAGAGGTTTTATACCTGTAGCTATCGCGCCAGGTATGACAGGCTTACTCTGATCTTTCACTCGTATGAACTTATCATAATCCTATGGCTGATGATCGGGGTCTTCTCACTCTCGAATATCTGGAAAGCCGTGGCCATAGGGCTTACCCAGCATCTCCTGTTCGACCACTTTAGAAATCTCTTCAATGGCAAGCTGGACAGGTTTGGGTATTTTTTGACTTTTAGGCTAAAGAACAGGTTTAAGACCGACAGGATAGTAAAAAAGAGATGATGCTCGTTATAAATTCGGGGAGTTCCTCGATAAAATATAAGCTTTTCGATATATCTAAAGGAGAGAAGCCTCTCACTAAAGGTATTGTAGACAGGATAGGCCTTAAAGGCTCAAGAATAGCCAGCCACAGAGTGGCTATCGAGCTTATACTCAAAAGCCTTGTAGAGGGAAGAGAGAGGGTCCTTGAGGACATTTCCCAGATACGCGCGATAGGCCACAGGGTGGTCCACGGAGGGGAGAAGTTTAAAAGATCTGTCGTAATAGACGGCGAGGTCATGAAGGCGATAAGGAAGTTCTCAAGACTCGCCCCGCTCCACAACCCTCCGAACCTCTTAGGCATAGAGGCCTGCAGGAAGGCATTGTCCGGTGTGCCGCAAGTGGCGGTCTTCGACACGGCGTTCTACCAGACCCTGCCGCGAGCGCATTATATATACGCGCTTCCGTATGATCTTTACAAAAGAAGCGGGATAAGAAGATACGGTTTTCACGGGACATCACACAAGTATGTGGCCCTAAAGACGGCCAAGATACTGAAGAGGCCCATAAAGAGCCTAAAGATCATCACATGCCATCTCGGCAACGGATGCAGCATAACGGCTACAGAGAAGGGCAGGGCAATAGATACAAGCATGGGGCTCACGCCCCTGGAAGGGCTTGTAATGGGCACAAGATCCGGTGATATCGACCCTATCATCGCCCTATATCTTATTGATAAGAAGATGACGAAAGACGAGGTCGACAAGCTCCTTAATAAAAAGAGCGGACTTTTGGGCGTATCGGGCATAAGCAGCGATATGCGAGATATATACAAGGCCTTAGAGAAGGGCGATAAGAGGGCGCGGCTGGCCTTTGAGATATTCGTCCACAAGATACGAAAGTATATCGGCTCTTACGCGGCCTGCATGAATGGCGTTGACGCTATAACCTTTACGGGAGGCATAGGCGAGAACCACCCCCCTACAAGAAAGGCTGTCTGCGAGAGTTTAAGGTTTCTTAATTTAAAGATAGACAATAAAAAGAACGGCGCGAACGCCGCGGTGATATCAGAAGCGCGCTCAAAAGTGAAGGTGCTCGTTGTGCCGACTGACGAGGAGCTTATGATAGCTCACGAGACGAAAGAAGTCATAGGAAAGAACTGAAAAAGCGGTTTGCGGTTTTAGGTTATCGGTTTGCGTATTACCGCTAACCGCACACCGCTGACCGAAAACCAAATCTACCGACAGGGGATTAAAACTGAAATGATAGAGATAAGGTTCCACGGAAGGGGCGGACAGGGCTCGGTGATAGCGTCGAACATCCTCGCCGAGGCGGCCTTCAGGGATGGCAAGAGTGTCCAGTCGTTCCCTCTCTTTGGCGTAGAGAGAAGGGGCGCGCCTGTATTGGCCTTCACGAGGATATCCGATAAGGATATCCGCATAAGGCATGCGATATACAACCCCGACTGCGTCGTTATACTAGACTCCACTCTTGTGGACGACATAGATGTAACAAAGGGATTAAAGGAAGGTGGCTCCATATTGATAAACACGGATAGGCCATTGAGCACCTATTCTTTTGATAAAAGATTCAAGATAGCGGCAGTAGACGCCACGCATATAGCCGCGCGCTGCGGCATAGGCACCAAAGGGGCCCCGATAGTCAATACGGCCATAATGGGGGCGTTCGCCAAATTTACAGGCCTTGTGTAGCTGGAGAGTATATTAAGCGCCATAAACGAGAGAGTCCCTTTAAAGAAAGAAAAAAATTGTGAAGCGGCAAGAGAGGCTTATGGAAAAGTCAGACTCGAATAAAGATAAACCAAAGATAATAAAGTTCAAGAGCCATAAAGATCTTCCGCTATGCGCGGTATCCTTAGCAAGTACGCGCAACAACAAGACAGGCACATGGCGCACTATTAAACCTATAGTGCTTGAGAAGAAGTGTACATCATGCCTGCTCTGCTGGAAGTTCTGTCCGGAGCCATGCATCACCATGGAGAATGGCATCCCTGTGATAGATTATGACTACTGTAAAGGCTGTGGCATCTGCATAGAGGTCTGCCCAAGTAAGGCTATAGTTTTCGCGGAGGAAGAGAGATAGATATATGAAATTAGTCATCACCGGTAATCACGCAGTATCATATGGGGCCAAGGTCTCAAGGGCCGAGGTAATACCTGCCTATCCTATCACCCCGCAGACAGAGGTGGTCGAGAAGCTCTCGACCATGGTCTCCGAGGGAGAGTTGCGCGCCAAATTTATAAAGGTAGAGAGCGAACACTCGGCCATGGCCGCGTGTATAGGCGCTTCGGCAGTAGGGGCGAGGACCTTTACCGCTACATCTTCACAGGGGCTTGCCTTGATGCACGAGATGCTCCACTGGGCGGCCAATGCGAGGCTGCCCGTAGTGATGGCCAATATAAACAGGAGTATGGGGCCTCCGTGGAATATCTGGGCAGACCAGACCGACTCTCTTGCCCAGAGAGACACGGGGTGGCTCCAGTTTTACTGCGAGACCAACCAGGAGATATTAGATACGATAATACAATCTTACAAGGTATGCGAGAAGATACTTCTTCCCGGTATGGTGATCCTGGACGCCTTTATACTATCTCATACATCAGAAGCGGTCGATATCCCCGATCAGGAATTGGTGGATAAGTACCTCCCTTCATTTAATCCCAGGTATAAGCTCGATGTAAATGAGCCCCATGCCTTTGGAGGTCTTACCGGGCCTGACTGGTATTACGAATTAAGATACAAGATACAAAACGCCATGGAAGAGGCGCTGGATGTTATCAAAGAGGCCGACAACGACTTTAAGAAGCTCTTTGGAAGGGGATATGGCCTCGTGGAAGAGTATAGGGCAGACGACGCCGAGACCTTACTTGTGGTATCCGGATCTATGTCGTCTACGGCCAAAGAGGTAGTTGATATGATGCGCCAGGAAGGGGAAAGAATAGGCCTTTTGAGGATACGCGTCTTCAGGCCGTTCCCTAAAGACGAAGTCAGAAGGGTAGCAAGGAAGGTAAAGAGGATAGGCGTTATAGACAGGAATATATCATTCGGCAGCGAAGGTATATTCTTTCAGGAAGTAAAGTCCGCCCTTTGCAACGAAGAACGTAAGATCCCGGTCCACGGCTTCATAGCGGGATTGGGCGGCAGAGATATGGTGGTGGAGAGTTTTAAAGAGATCATTCGCTTTCTTAAGAGCGGCGATAGCCCTAAGGATATAAGATGGATAGGAGTAAAGAAGTAAGATATACGATACCCCGGGAAGAGATCATGTCCCCGGGCCACGTGGCCTGTCAGGGATGCGGCGCGACCCTGGCAATGAGATACGCCTTAAAGGCCCTAGGTAGGAATACGATACTTGTAATACCCGCGTGCTGCTGGTCTGTAATAGATGGGCCGTTCCCATACTCATCCGTGGGGGTGCCCCTAGTTCATTCGGCATTTGAGACGGCCGCATCCACAGCCTCAGGGATAGTCGCGGCGCTCGAGATAAAGGGCAAAAAAGATACCAATGTCCTGGCGTGGGCAGGAGACGGTGGTACGGCGGATATAGGCCTGCAGGCTTTATCGGGAGCGGTAGAGAGGCATGAGAACTTCATATATGTCTGCTACGACAACGAGGCTTATATGAATACAGGCATACAGAGGAGCTCATCAACGCCTTACGGCGCCTGGACCACTACGACGCCCGTAAAAGACTTTAAGGCAAGGCCCAAGAAGAACATGGTCGAGATAATGGCGGCGCATAATATACCATACGCGGCCACGGCAAATACTTCATACCCCGAAGACTTTGTGGCGAAACTCAAAAAATCCAAAGAGATAGAAGGCCCAAAATATATACAGATCTTAGCACCTTGCCCTGCGGGCTGGAAGTATTCTTCTGAAAAGACGATCACCATGGGTAAACTCGCGTTCGAAACGTGCATCTACCCGATGTATGAAGTGATAGGCGGAAAGTATATAGTCAGAAAGCCCGCCAAGAAGAAGCCTGTCGAGGAGTACATCAAGATACAGGGAAGATTCAAGCACTTGAATGACGCGCTAGTGTGCCGGATACAGAATGATGTGGACCTTGCTTGGGAGAGATTGCTCAATAAGTCAAATGAGACCCAGGTTTACGGAGCGGAACGAATATAAACCTGTAGCCGAATTTGACCCGCCGAAGCCCAAAACATCTATGAAGTTCTTTTATGGGCGAAGGCGTGGAGGCTCCATCCGTCGATAAAAAAGGATGGGCACAACCAATTTAGGCTTTACGCCTTGGATCCCAAGCGGGAACATAGTGCTGTGCGCCATCCTAAACTAATTATACCTGAATTCGAAATAAAAAGCAAGATGCAAATCGAAATAAATCTAAAGAGGCACTAAAACATAACTTATTACAAATAAAAGGGTTATATGTCAAAAGAGAGCCAAAAAACCATGTTAGAAAAAAAGCTAGTTTCAGTAAAAGCCGTTATATTCGATATGGACGGGGTCATAGTAAACACCATGCCTTTCCACGCCAGCGCCTGGCAGAAGACTTTTAAGAAGTTTGGTATCAACGTAACAAAGAAGGAGATATACCTGCGCGAAGGCGAAAAGTGGGACAAGACCTTCTACGACATCGCCAAGCGCCATAATATAAAGATAACTAGCACCATAAAACAAAAAATATTCAAGCATCGCCAGGACGTCTTTAGGGATATGCTGAAAGTGGAGCCTCGCGCGCAAGCGCATGGGGCGGAATCCCGCATCGCCCCGCGAAAGCGGGACTGGTGCGGGGTTGAGCTCTTCAAAGACGCCCCGCCGCTTATAATGAAGTTCAAGAAGATGGGGCTTAAACTGGCCATAGTCACCGGCACGCCCAGGAGAGAGGTAAAGCAGATCCTCCCAAAGAGCATATACGCCATATTTGACGTCATAATTCCCAGTGACGAGGTAAAGAACGGCAAGCCCCATCCTGAGCCATTCCTAAAGGCCCTAGAGAGGCTAAAAGTCTCTGCGAAAGAGGCCATAGTGATAGAGAATGCCCCCAATGGCATATTAGCGGCAAAGAAAGCAAAGCTCACGGTAATAGCGGTAGAGACATCTCTACCAAAAAAGTACCTTAAAGACGCCGATTTTATACTCAGATCCTTGAGCGAACTATTGTAAAAATAAGGACTATCCCTGACGCCATTTTTTCCAGACGGGACTGTTGTCTGAGGGGCCACTTTATGGCTATGAGACCTGGCGCCTTGAGCACCGCCCCCCAAGCATTTATGCTAATAAAAAGGTAGATATGGTTATTTTTGTCGACGTTATTGCAAACAAGAGTAGAATGTGATATACTTTAAATACCCACAAGAGGCCTTTCTATGATACAAACAGTATTAGACAACAACAAGTTCAACGGCAGATATATTGCCATGAAGAGCTTTGCCGACCATAGCGTGATCGGCGACGGAGCGACTCCAGAAGAGGCATACATAAAAGCGACAAAAAGTGGCTGCCAAAATCCTGTTATTACTTTTGTGCCTGTAAAAGGCATGGTGCAGATTTATTAATGGATATTATCTACAACCCCTTCCAAAAGCTTGGTCCAGATGATATACCACGTCCCTGGTTGCCCATAGTAATTAATAATCCACACACTGGCAAGGAAGTGCCTGTTTATGGCCTGATTGATACAGGCGCAGATGAGTGCGCTATCCCCGCAGGCTACGCCCCCTTATTAGGGCATGATTTATTAAAGGGAGAGCAAACTGTAATCAAAACCGGAAACGGCGAAACCATTGCTTATAAGCATACGCTTTGTCTTAAGTTCGATGACGTGGTGGTTGGCAATGTCTTAATTGATTTCATGCCCAACCTGCCTGTTGTCTTGCTGGGTGTTGCAAATTTTCTAAGCCACTTCATACTTACCGTGGATTATCAAAAGAGCGAGTTCTCTCTTAAAAAGCACACAAAATAGACCCTCATACTGTTGTTTCCCTTACGATTGCTTAACCATAGCATACTGATGACATACTATAGTTGGCAAAGCAAAAGGAGCAAAAGGGGC
>JAZFTF010000136.1:0-3495 GCA_036446495.1 Candidatus Omnitrophota bacterium
TATTATATTGCGTTAACATAGATATTTTTATTCTTGCCGGGAGGCCATCTTAATTTTTTACATAAGCCTCGAGATACAGGCAACGACAGCCGTTTCCACGTTCATGATACGCTCGCCGAAATTGACAGCTCTGCACCCGCTTTTTTTAAGCTTCTCGATCTCATAAGGTATAAACCCGCCCTCCGGCCCTATCACGAGTATGACCGGCCTATCACCTTTGGGCGGATATGATAAGTCTCCTTCTGAATGGGCAACAAATGCCCGGGCCCCTTTGATCATGCCGGGGAGCTCGTCCTCTACAAAAGGCTTAAACTTCTTGCGAAAATGGATCTCAGGCATAACAGTATCCTTTGCCTGTTCAAGCCCCAGTATGAACTGTTCTCTTATCTTTTCCTCTCTAAGCGCGGGACTCTCCCAATAGCTCTTCTCGACCCTTTTCGCGTGCAGCAATATGATCTTTTTTACACCGAGGATTGTCGAGTGTATCAGCACCCTCCTCAGGAAGAGCGGCCGTGGCAGGGCCAGTACCAGGGTAAGCGGCAGCGGTAATGGCGGGTTTTTATCTAACAGGATCTTCATCTCGACCGTCTTGTTATCAATTGCCAGCACCCGGCCCCTGCCGATCCGGCTACCTTCTCGGCCAACACACAGCTCATCGCCAACAGAGGATTTCAGGATATTGCGGATATGTTTATGCCTCCTGCCTGAGAGGCGGACGCGATCATGACTTGCGGTAAGATCTTCTTTTAATAAAAGGATAAGGTTCACGTATGACTTTCCGAAAAAACCATCTTGAGGCTATCCGCCAATTTGAAGCTTTTTCCTTAGTTCCTGATTTTCATTTCTTAATTCTGCTATAGTCCTGTACGCTTTTTTCAACTCTTCCATTATCTGATTCATGTCATTGCGGTGTTTCTCAATTTTATCTTCCATCAAACATCTTCTTTTCTTGAAGCTTTCCTGTAAGTTTACCCCAAAACCCGCAATTTTACAACCCCATTACCAATGAGCACATGATTTACGGGCACGAAGTGCGAGTAAATCATAGTTGAGTAACAGCTCATATGAAGTTCCGAGCCCGTAAAAGCTTTGAGGCCCGACTCCTGATTTCTATAACATATTATAAATAAATATGTTATGTTCGAAATCATTGTTTTTGTGGTCACCATATGGTATACTTATAATAGAAGCATCAGGCAGTGATAATAGCAAATCCTCTGTAAGGAGGAGACGCAAAGCCATGGGTCCTTGGAAAGTATAAGGATCGCCAGGTTACCAAAGCCTATGATCTTGCGTTAAACCTACTTCTTACAGAAGTAGGTTTTTTTGTTGGAGGAGAAGAAAATGAAGAAGCTCAGTGTGCTCTTAATCTGGATAATTATCTCGATGCTGGTGGTAGGGCCTGCATACGCCGGCCCAAGCGCTAGGGGGCTCGAAAAAGGCAGAGGCCACGACAGGGTCGAAAGAATGAAAGGCAGAGATAATCCAAGGCACGACCTACGGACAGAGAGCATCGCGGAGCTAAGGCGCGGACAGATGGATGCCCGCGCAAGTATAGCTGAGATGAAAGAACGGCGCAGCAGATGGAACTACAACCCAAATGATGAAAGAGGTCAAGGCAATATGGGCGATCCTGATATGAACGCCCCCTATGGCCAGAATAAAGACCTTGATCCCGGTGCAGGAAATGTAGCCAGAGCCAATAACCCTGCCGAGGAACCAGAACCCGAACCAGAACCAGAACCTGAACCGGAGCCTGAACCAGAGCCAGAGCCTCCACTTCCATGGCCCCCGTTCTATATGCAAACTTCAGAATCAGAAGAAAGCCTTCAATGATAGCATAAGATCAAAGTAACTATCCTCCGATTTATACTCCCTTACATCCCCTTCTCTTGTAAGCAGTGTCAAATACTTTGGCACGATGTGGCCCTGGAATGAAAGCAAAGTATTTTTTGTAAGCCTCCAATCGCAGAGTATATCAAAAAAACAGTACTGTTTAAACTTAAAAGAACGCCTTCTCGCGTCCGAGAGCGTAAAATGCTCCAGCGCGCTGGTCATCCTATAGCCTGCCGTAACGCCTAAATTCAAATGATCCATGAGTCCATACGTAAGACCCAACTTGATCAGGTGGTAATTCTGAGGCATGACGCTCGCCGCAGTAGCAGATATATTTCCCGTTAAAAAGGCGGCGTGTTCGGTGCCGGCGACAAAAAAGTCCAGAGGGTACTGATAGACATTATAAGGGTCGATAATGTTCAACGGGCCGTTGCCCGCACGTTTATCCAGGCGGGTTATATCCCTTTTATATAGGCATTCGAACATCCATTGATCTTTGAGCAGTAGCGTTTTTGTCAAAAGCTGAAATTCGTCCTCTGATACCTCTTTATCGGCGTCATAAAGGTACGTCAGCGAAGCAGTCGGCTGGATATTGTAATACATAAGCTCCCTATGCGCGAAAGACGTTAAGACATTAGTGGCATCCTTCTGCCAGTGTTCCAGCTTCTGATTGATAACGCGAATATCGGAAGAGGCCTTCAGCTCAGTATTCTTTTTTATGCGGTAGCGCAGCTTGAGGGGGATATAAAAATTATCTTTCCACCTGTATTTTCCTGTGATCAAAAGAGAGGTTCCGGCTGGATTAAATTGTTTATATTCATACTTATATTGGAGCGGCGTAGTATAGGCGAGCCCGCTCTCCATCTCCAGATTATCCAGTAATCCTAGCTTTAACACAACATAGGGCTCAAAGTGGGCCCTCAGCCTGTGAAAATGCCTAATATTGAAATTACCTGTAGGCAGGACCATAAAATCTGTCTTCATCTCAAGAGAGCCGCGCCTGTACCGCAACCCGCTCTCTAAGCTCAGTTGGTTCTTATTAAGGAGCGGTCTCTTTATCTTCGACAGATTAGACCTATCCTCCTCTGAGTTCCCCGGTGAAACATATCTTATCTCACCTTTCGCGTCCTCAAAACCCGCTTTTGTATATGTAAAGAAATTCATAGGGTTGGGCCCTGGCATGGAGGTTGTACGGGATTTTTGCCAATTCCTCAAATACTCAAAATAAAATTCAACAGGCTCCACCCTGGCCCGCAGCATAAGGCCATAGGTCCTAAAATAATTCAACCTGTATTCCTGCCTAGTGCCAACAGACCCATCGAGGTTATGCGTAGTACGCTCATACTTCGCTGGAAAGGTCTCGTCTCCTATCAATCCGATATTCAAAAAATCGAAAGGCGCGAATTGGATTAAGTTCTTCGATTTGAAGAAAAAAGGCGAGGCGTCGAATTTACCAAACGTGGCCCTTCCATGCACCCCTTTCTCTTTTTTGAGAAAAGAAGAAATATGGCCATCATAAAGGAACCGCCTCTTTTTTAATAGCGGCTTGTAGAGATCATCCAGTCCGGCGCCATATAAAGACTGGCTGCATAAGATAGATATGACGGCAGCAAGCATTAATGGGCGTATAATTTTACAGTACACTTTCATCTCCATTAA
>JAZFTF010000137.1:0-7046 GCA_036446495.1 Candidatus Omnitrophota bacterium
CCGCCTAGAAGATGCATATGTATATGGAATATCTCTTGGCCGGCGTCTTTGTTACAATTTATTACAAATCTATATCCTGATTCGGTCAGGTTCTTTTCCCTGGCTATCTTGTTACCGGTTGATATGAGACGTGTTGTTAAGAATGAATCTTTATCCTTTATCTCGGATATTTTATCTATGTGTTTCTTGGGTATAATAATAACATGGACAGGCGCTTGCGGGTTTATATCGTCAAACGCTATTGTCTCCTCGTCTTCGTGCACTATGGTCGCCGGTATCTCTCTTTTTATGATCTTGCAGAACAGACAATTTTTTTCCATATCAGTCTATTGTGATCAGGTCGTATTTCAGGTTTCCTAAGCCTATGCTCGAAGCGTAGCCCAATTGAATACTCCAATCGGTCTCCGGATAAACCTCTTTCAGCTTATCACACTTGGTCCTTTTTATCAAGATATCTATTGTTGCCTTATCTATCGCCACAGGGTCAGAAGATGCTAGTATGCCTATATCTTCTACTATCCTGGGGTCATCTTTTGCCATGCAGTCGCAGTCTTTAGTTATCTTTATTAAGAAATTTAGAAAACCTTTCTTCTTCCCCAAGAGCGCAGCGTAACAATATTCAACCATCTTTTCCTGGAGGTTCTTAAGGTCCTCATTCCATTTTATATCTATGGCGCCTACTCTGCACGCTACCGTGCATTCGCCGCAGCCAACGCACTTTTTCTTATCTATATGCGCCTTCTTACCATTTATGGATATAGCGTCCGCGGGACACCACTTTACGCATGTGGCGCAGCCTACGCACTTTTTCTTCAGCACTTCGGGCAGGACGCTTTCGTGCTGCTGGAGCTTCCCAGCGCGCGAGGCGCAACCCATTCCGATATTTTTTATGCACGCTGCCAATCCTGCCTGGCAGTGGCCTGTTACATGTGCCATGCCCAGGATGTAGTCGAAGTCGAGTACACCTGATGCGACCCTGGCCTCTTTTAGATGCTTCTTATCTATCTTTACACTTACGTAGTCGCGGCCTGTTATGCCGTCGGTTATTATAACAGGTATGCCTATCTTATTGTGGCTAAAGCCATGAGAATTCGCCAGCTCAAGATGTGATAAGGTATTGGATCTCGACCCTACATAGATCGTATTGGTCTCTATGAGCGCGGCATGCTTGCCCCGCGATCTACAGAGGGATGCTATTTCCTTGACTATAGCGGGCCTTATGAACCCCGTATTGTCTTTTTCACCAAAGTGAAGCTTGATGCCGACAAATGCCTTTTCGTCTATTTTCGATAGTATGCCGCTCTTCTCTGCAAGCCGTTTTGCCTTATCGGCCAGACTTGCTTCCCCCTCGTTACTTTTTGCTTCTATAAAGTAGACCTTGCTCTTTTTGGGATCAGTCATATTTTTTTACACGCTACTCTGTTTTTAAGGGATCCTATATTCTCTATCGAGACCTCGACCTCGTCTCCCGTATTCATGGGCCCCACGCCGCCCGGGGTTCCTGTGGCTATTATATCGCCGGGCAGCAGGGTGCATATCTTAGAAATAAAGCTGACGAGGTCTATGGGCTTAAAGATCAGGTTTTTTGTATTTGATGACTGTTTGACCTCCCCATTAAGTAATAATTTGATCTCCAGGTCGTCTATCGGGATGCCGGTGGCTACGAACGGACCTATCGGACAGAATGTGTCGAAGGATTTGGCCCTCGTCCATTGCCCATCCTTCTCTTGGATGTCCCTGGCGGTCACATCGTTTAATAGCGTATAGCCCAATATATGATCTTCGGCTTCTCTGGCTTCTATGTCTTTACAGGGCTTCTTTATTACTATGGCGAGTTCGGCCTCATAATCGAGCCTCTCTACGCATTCAGGGTATATTATGTCATCAAAGGGGCCTATTACGGATGTAGAAGGCTTAATAAATATTAACGGTTGTTCGGGCAGGCCCATCTTGAGTTCTTTGGCGTGGTCTATATAATTCAAGCCAACGGCCACAACTTTGCTGGGAAGGCACGGTGCGAGCAATTTTACCTGTTCCAACGCGAAGCTTTGCCCAGCTGGTATGGGATCTGTAGCGAAGAAAGGCCCCTTTGCTGACTTTATCCTATTATTCTCAAATGAGCCAAAGTGGACTTTGTTGTCTATCCTAAACCTGCACAACAACACTTACGGGATCCTTTTTTTAAGATCAGTGAGGAGAGGCTATTTACCGCTCTCTTGTGGGGTTTTTTCTGTCTCGGCCTTCTCTTTTTCCGCCTTCTCCTTGGCGGCCTTTGCCTCTTCTTGTTTTGCAGTCTTCCAGCAGCCTTTTGCACAGTAATATTTGTTGTTTCTATAGTACCAGCTCTTCCGGCTCATTTGCTTGCCGCACTTTTGACAGTTTGCTGGTTTCTCTATCTTTGGCGCTTCCTTTTTGGCGGGTTGGCTAGGTTCCGGTTTCTTTTCTGTTTCTGCTTGTGAGGGCTCTTTGGTTTCCGGCTTCTTCTCAGGTGCCTCTTTTGTTGTCTCTTCGGATGCCTGTTTCTTTTCGGGTTCTGCTTTTGCGGGTTCTACAGGCGGCTCTTCCTTTTTTGACTCTGCGGCTTCTTTGTCCGCTTGTTGGGCTTCCGCTTTAGTCTCTTCTTTTTTGAGGGGTTCTTTTGGATCTTGATTGGCTTGGTCTTGAGGTTCTTGCTTGATCTCTTCTTCTTTCTGATTCTCCTGCTCCATATCAATCCTTTCTTCCCATGTTCTTCAAGTTTAGCCATTGCTGGTACGCGTACTCAAGGATCCTTCCCCTGTCCGCCCGTGTAATGGCCTCCAATTTTACACCTATGTCGAATATATTTCTCTCATTCTTGGCGACCCAGATCACGGTACCTTGCGCTAAGACCGGAAAGTTATCGCCCGGAATATCAAACTTCATCTTGAGGATCTGGTTCTTTCCGAGTTTCTGGTCTGCCGCGAAGGCAACGCCTTCCCTGCTCACATTTTTGGTCTTGCTCCAACCCTCTGTGTCTTCTTTGGCTGAGGCGTATTTAATATTGAGTGGGGCATCAAACCTGAAAAACTTACGTCTATCTTCCATATCTCCCACCTCCTTTGAAAGGAACCTTTACTACATTATATTATATAACAATTTATACGAAAAGACAAGAAAAAAAATGGGGTAGGTTTTAACCCTACCCCATTTTGTTGAAACTAACCTTGCCTATTAATTAATCGGTCTGGAATACGAATTCAGGCTCTAATATAGGCATATAGTCTTCTGGTAGTGGGAACGGGAATGTCACTACTTCGTATACTCCCGCACCGGTCCTTACGATGGTCATCCCTATACCTTTTGCTGTGCCGACTGTGAGACCAACCAAAGGGTTTGCCTCTATGCTGGTGTTATATATGTTCTTTGGGAGCTCCACCCAACCGGTAAGTATGTTCGCTATGCCTCTGCCAAGTTTCTTCGCAGGATCCTGCGCGTAAGAAGCTGTGGCGATGCTCAGTATCATTACTAATGCTACAGTAATTACTAGCGCTCTCTTCATTCTTTTTCACCCCCCTTTTACTATTAAATTATTACTAATATACTTATTTGAATGAAGTATATCACACGAAGTTTGAATTGTCAAGAGTCCTTATTCTGTAGATAAGATCTTTTCCACTATATTGCCTATCCGGGTCTTATTCGCCTGGTTTAGGTCGACAAATTCTATGCCAGTGTCATAGGTGATCTCGTCCTTGCTTGTCGGGTCGGACTTCTTTACTACCCAGACCACCGAGCCATTACATCTTAAGGGGCCGCTGCCATTTTCAAAAAGCACTTCGAGCTCAACCATCTTAAATAGGTCAAGGTAATCTCTCAGCATTACGCATATGCCACCCATGCCGACATTCTCTGTGTGCGTTGTTATGATCTTTGGTATCTCCCCCACGCTTTTTATAGTAATTATGCATTTATAGTTTATGCGCGGGAACTTGCGCCGATTTATTCCATTCCACATATTTGTAACTCCTTAGTTTTTACGAATTATATTACTAGCTGATTATACACTATCCTTAAATAAATAGCAAATCTTTTACCCCGGTCATCAAATCTTTACAATCTTTAAAAATGTGATATACTATTATAATGTATATCGAATATTATAACATCAAAGAGAAGCCTTTCAATGTTACGAGTGATCCCAGTTTTTTATTCTTGAGTAGAAAACATAAGGATGCGCTCTCTCACCTGATTTACGGCATAGAGGAACGAAAAGGTTTTCTAGAGATAACAGGCGAGATAGGGACCGGGAAAACTACCCTCTGTCGTGCCCTGCTCAACAAATTCGATGGGACTACAAAGACGGCTTTTATTCTCAACCCGGACCTCTCGGGGTTGCAGCTGCTACAGACCATCATGGAAGATTTTGGTCTGGTCGTTGAGAAGAAGAGTAAGATGTATATACTGAAGCAGCTCAACCAGTTCCTGCTTGACCAGCTATCCCGAGGAAACAACGTCGTCCTTATAATAGACGAGGCCCAGAACCTCAAGCCGTCCGTATTGGAACAAATAAGGCTCCTCTCTAATCTAGAGACCGAGAAAGAGAAACTTTTCCAGATAGTCCTTGTTGGCCAGCCCGAGCTTAGAAAGAAGCTTGACGACCCCAATTTAAGGCAGCTTAAACAGCGCATCGCTGTAAGGTATCATATACTCCCTCTTGATAGGGACGAGGTGAAAGAGTATATAAACCACCGGCTTACAGTGGCCGGGTCCACAGGGGATATAATATTTGACGAGAAGGCCATAGATCTCATATATGGGTATTCGGGGGGAGTTCCGAGGCTCATAAACGTAATATGCGACAAGGCCCTCCTCTTAGGATTTGTCCTGGAGACCAAGAATATATCGTTCGATATAATCATGAAGGCCATAAAAGAGGTGGAGGGAGAGGCATATGAGTATAATAAGTGATGCCCTTAGGAAAGTCTCTGACCAGCGAAGGACCTCGGTCAGGATGCGTGATGACGAGCTCAAGAGGATATTTGTAAGCGACACCAAGAAGATAAAAACGAAGAAGGTCCAGTGGAATATCCTGACAGGCGTAGGAACCATATTTATAGTAGGTTTCGCGATCATAGCTTTTTTGTATAGCACCGATCTCTTCTCATCAGCGCGATATTCTACCACCCCCTCTTTAAAGACGTCCGCCAAGATCGTGGCACCAAAAAGAATGCCTAAGAAGGCTGTCGTGAGGAATGCACAGACAGTGCCTGTTGAAGTTACAGAGACAGAAGTGCTCCCCATATTTATTTTGAATGGTATTATCGAGGGTAGAGGCGAGTCTTTGGCCATGATCAACAATACGATCTTAAAGAAAGGCGACTTCTACCAAGGCGGGCAGATCATCGATGTATCCAACGACAGCGTAACATTATTTTATAGAGACAAAGAGATCACTCTGCGGATAAAATGAAGCTTGATGGCCTGATAGCAATAGCATTTCTGTTTTCGGAATTCGCCATGGAGCGAAACCCCGCACCGTTTGGCGAAGCGAAGCTGGTGCGTGGGTAATACTCTTTTTAGGCAAGCTTTAATACGAACTTATAGATCTGGAAACCCTGAAGGTCCAACTCCTCTTCTTTCTCGAACCCATTCTTCTTGCATAGCTCTATGGCCTGCTTCATACGGTTCGTCGTGCGGAAGACCAATGACCCATAGCTCTTTTCTTTGCAGAACTTTGTTGCCTCAGCCATGAGCAGGGCCCCGTAGCCCTTTCCCCTATATTTGGACTCGACGAATAGCCTCCTGAGAATGGCTACGTCTTCAGAGTCTTCCTTTATCCCGACAGTTCCTATGATATTTTTATTCTCTTCCAAGACGAAGAAATTCTCTCTTGGTCCGCTATAGGTATCGCTTAAGTTGAAGAGATCGCTGTCTGAATAAGCCGATTTGTCAAATGGGTACTCCTTGGTCAATATATCCAATATTAGATCCTTAACCGCGTCCGAATCCTCTTTCTTAAAGACTCTTACTTGCATGGGTTATCCTCCTATGTTAATTCTTGATTCGGTTTGCGGTTCGCGGTATGCGGTTTGCGTACAATGCGATAACCGCCAACCGAAAACCGCTAACCGTAACAACTGTTATTCTATCATCCTTTCCGCATAAGCTTTATTGTATCGACTATAAGTCTGCGCGGGATATCCTCGTAGATCCTCGTCCTGCCGATCTTGACCGGAAGGACAAAGCGGTTCACTCCGCGTATTATCTTCTTATCGTGTGTCTGCGCCTTCATGATCTTCTCTGTCTTTAATCTGCTCGATATCTCTGTAGGGAGCCCTGCTTCTTTTAAAAGCTTTATTATGCGCTTTAGGGAGATATCTTCTAAAAGCCCTAATTGCACGGCTATCCTGGAAGCTGCTACCATACCCAGCGCTACGGCCTCGCCGTGTGAGTATAGCTTAGAATATCCGCAAGCCGTTTCGAGGGCATGACCTATAGTATGGCCGAAGTTTAGAGAAGCACGTATGCCTCTGTTATCGTATTCGTCGAGATGTACTACTTGGGCCTTTATTGCACTTGAGCGCGTGATGATATATTCAAGAGCGTCCTTATTTAGCCTCTTTATCCTATAAATGTTCTCTTCGAGATAGGAGAATAGCTTCAGGTCTTTTATTATCCCATACTTTATGATCTCTCCCAGCCCCGACCTTATTTGTCGGGCGGGAAGGGATCTGAGCATACTTATATCTGAGACAACGAGCCTGGGCTGGTAGAACGCCCCTACGAGGTTCTTAGCGGAGGTCAGATCAATAGCGACTTTTCCTCCTATAGCTGAATCTACCTGGGCCAATAACGTGGTGGGTATCTGTATGTACGGTACTCCCCTTTTGTATATGCTCGCAACGAATCCCGATAGATCGCCTACAACGCCACCGCCGAGTGATATTATAAATATGCCCCTGCCTTTATCGATCTTGACGATCGATTCGATGACCCTTACTACCTGGAGATTCGACTTGCTCTTTTCAGTATCAGGGACCTTTATGAGGGCGGGGCTATACTTCTTAAGGGCGTTCTTTAAGCGG
>JAZFTF010000138.1:0-8426 GCA_036446495.1 Candidatus Omnitrophota bacterium
TACGCAAAGATGGCCAGGGAGTGCAAAGAGATCATAAGCTTAAGGCCGAATGACCAAGCGGCCCACTACAATCTGGCGCTCTGTTACTATAAATACCAGAGGAAACTGCCACAGGCATACAGAGAACTTAAAAAGGTGATAGAAATAAAAAAGACAACGCGCATCGCGGATCAGGCGGAGTTCTTTATCGACTATATGCGCAGGAACCCCGATCCCCGGTTCGCAACAGATCTCTCTTTTATGTCAGAATATTAAGATCTCAAAAGAGGCATTTATATGATAACCGTAAAGAGATCCGATATAACAAAAGAAGATGTTGAGGTTATTGTCAACGCCGCCAATACGCGGCTCGCAGGAGGGGGTGGGGTTGACGGCGCTATACACCGTTCGGCAGGCCCTTGTGTCATGGAAGAGTGCAAGGTGATAGGCGGGTGCAAGACAGGGGAGGCGGTCATCACGAACGCCGGAGCATTAAAGGCCAATAAGATCATACACACCCCTGGGCCTGTTTGGCGCGGCGGCGAAAATGATGAGAGGAAGCTATTAAAGAGCTGTTACAAGAACAGCCTTATACTTGCGAAAAAGAACAATCTCAAGACGATAGCATTTCCTGCTATAAGCGCGGGAATATATGGTTACCCTATAGAAGAGGCTGCTGAGATCGCCCTTAAGGCGGGGTTGGAATTTGAGAAAGATTTCGATGAGATCATCTTTGTCACCTTTTCAGAAGAGGATTTTGATGTCTATAAACAGGTCTGGGATAGAGTGAAATGAAGAGAGCTGCCCTGGTCGCATGCGCCTTGCTCCTTGTCGGTTCATCTGCTTTTTCATCCGAAGAAGATTTCTACGCCGGGAAGAGGCGGGAGATGGTGGAGGAGCAGATAAGGGCGCGCGGCATAAGGGACGTCCGCGTTCTCGACGCAATGCTTAAAGTCGAGAGACACCAATTCGTCGGTCAGGAGAGAAAAGAGCTGGCCTATGAAGATAGGCCGCTGCCCATAGGCTACAGGCAGACCATATCACAGCCCTATATAGTGGCATATATGACAACGCTGGCAGCGATCGATCCTAAGGATAAGGTGCTCGAGATCGGCACCGGTTCAGGCTACCAGGCCGCAATACTCGCTGAGCTGGCAGATATGGTCTATACTGTGGAGATAGTCAAGCCGCTGGCTGACGAGGCTAGAGAGAGGTTGAGGATCCTGGGCTATAGGAATATAATGGTAAAACGCGGTGACGGTTATAAAGGCTGGCTCGAGCACGCCCCTTTCGACAAGATAATAGTGACGGCGGCGCCCTTAGAAATCCCGGAAGAGCTTGTGGCCCAGCTTAAGACAGGAGGGCTTATGGTGGTCCCTATAGGCTCTATCTTCCAGGAGCTGTATCTTATCAAAAAGACCGCAGGTGGATACAAAAAAGAGGCGCTCCTGCCTGTGCGTTTTGTCCCTATGGTCAAAGGAAACGGGAAGTAGGCCTTGCGGATCGTAGCTTCTGTGTGTATAATATTTAAAATATGAGAAAAAGCTTAATAATAGGGATATTAAAAGAGACGAAACAGGGAGAGACTCGCGCCCCGATCACCCCCGCAGACGTTCATTGGCTTCGAAAGAGAAAGATAAAAGTAGAGGTCGAGTCGAACCCCGCCCGCGTCTTTAAAGACGCTGATTATAAAGAGTGCGGGGCGCGGATAGTCAAGAGGTTCGAAAAGGCCTCTCTTCTATTGGGCATAAAAGAGCCCAATGTTTTCGATCTATACAAAAACAAGATATACGCTGTATTCTCCCATACTACCAAGGGGCAATCAAAGAATATGCCACTCTTGAAAGAGTGCAAGAGGCGCAAAGTCACACTTATAGATTATGAAAAGATAACAGATGCATATGGTAGGCGCCTGGTTTTCTTCGGCAGATTCGCCGGTATATGCGGTGCGGCGGATTCTCTATACTATTTTGGAAAGAGGATGGAGTGGGAGCGGGTCCAGAACCCATTTTCTGCCCTCAAGCCGGTAGTCTCCTATCATTCTCTGGCCGCGTTGAAAACGGCCATGGCCAAAACGGCGCACCAGATAAAAAAAATGGGTATCCCCAAGAAACTATCGCCCTTTATAATCGGCGTAACCGGCCACGGGAACGTGAGCGGGGGGATATCTGAGGCCTTGGAGCCTCTGCGCCCCATCGAGATACACCCTAAGGATATGAAGAGGTTTGTCCATCACCAAAAGCATATCAGGAACAGGGTCTATAAGATAGTCTTCTACAGGGAAGAGAAACTCCGCTCTAAAGACGGGTCCGGTTTCTATTTTGAAGAGTACCTTGAGCATCCTAAAAGGTTCGAGTCGAACCTCGACTGCTATCTTCCGCATCTTAACATGTTGCTCCACGGAAGCTATTGGGACAACAGGTACCCAAGGCTCGTCACGATGGATATGGTCAGGGGGCTTTACGGCAAAGGATTCCGCCTCAAGTTTATAGGCGATATCTCGTGTGATATGGGCGGCTCGATGGAGTTGACCTACAAAACGACATCTATCGACGCGCCTACCTTTACTTATAACATAGTGAAAGATCGGTTTGTAGACGGGTATGAATCTGAGGGGATAACGATGCTTGCCCGCGACAACCTTCCCGCGGAGTTACCCAAAGACGCCACTAGGGATTTTAGTTCTGTAGTGAGAGATTATGCATATCAGATCGCGGCCCATGGTGTGAAGGATATTACAAACCACATCGCTATCCCCAAAGAGGTCCGCGGGGCGGTCATAGTCCAGGGCGGGCGCCTCACCAAAGCGTACTCCTATCTAAAGAAATACCTATGAAGAAAAGTTATAACATCAGCCTTATTGCCGTGGGTGACAAAGCCGACTTCGACTCTTTCAAAAAACTACACAGAGAACGAAAGAGGCTCTCCGGATCGAATATATCCTATAACTGGATCACGTACGCCGACCTTATAAAAGGGAGGACCCCTAGGATAAGGAGCGACAGGGCGCTCTTCTTTCCATTCTTCCCGTTCGATTATTGGAACAAGAATATCGAGACCAAACGATATAGGGGCGTCTACGGGAGCGAGGAATTTTATAAAAAATTCACCAACTTCTTCAGCACTGTCGAGAAGGCGATAGGACGAGGATTTTGCGGTAAAGAGATCTACTTTGTCAACATGCCTCACTTGGTGTCCAGGTGCAGGGATAGGTTATCGGTAAAACGGCTTATGTTAGAGAACGGCATATCAACCCCACCTCTCCATAAACTAACCGGCGTAAACGATATCTACAAGATACTATCCGAGGGCCGTAGTTTGTTTATCAAAGTCAGGTATGGCTCCATGGGCAAGGGGATCACCTTTATAAGCCCATCTATATGGAAGACCAACTTTGTGCTGAGGAACAATAAGATCCTGAGCCGCAAGTCTGATCATGGATGGCATTTCAGAGATATCGTAAAAAGAGAGAAGTTTGTGGAAAAACTGCTTCGGGCGGATGTGTATGCTGAGGAAGCGATAGATTCATATCTTGTCAGGGGCAGGAAGTTCGATCTAAGGATATACGTATTTTACGGAGAGGTCATTTTTGTATATCCAAGGACGAACGACCCAAGTAAGATAACCACAAATATATCCCAGCAGGGCAAGGGTGAGCGGTCCAACTTCCTGGCCTCACTGCCGAAAAGGTCCGTTGACCGGATGAAGAGAGAAGCGGTCAAGGCCGCCGGGGTTCTTGGGCTTAACTTCGCGGGGGTCGATGTGATACTGGATCGGAACTTAAAGGATGTCTATGTATTGGACATAAACGCCTTTCCCGGTTTTCCCAAAAAGAAGACCTTCAACCTCGCCAAGCATATTACAGATACATTGAAGACCCTGGCAAACAGGCCATCACTCTAGACTCTGACATTCTATTGATATACCAAAAAAAATTAATCGATATTTATAAGACCTTATTTTATAATAGGTTATGTTATAAAAACATAATAGGTTTACCATTGCCAGTACCAAAAAAAGATGATATACTTGTATTAGAGGTAGGGGTAATCATCCATATATTATAACATAAAAGCCGGTGATAGTAATGGTTAGGCCTAGGGGCATATCCCTAATAGAGTGTATAATCGCAATCGTTATACTTGCCATCGTGATAACATCTGCTATATTCGCCTTATCAACCGCACGCTTCCAGGTCACCACTGCAAGGCATCACTACCAGGCCATAAATATAGCCAGGGACAGGATAGAAGATATAATATCTGGCGGCAGCGCCGCGGCAGGGGTTACGCC
The DNA here is from genome assembly GCA_036446495.1 of Candidatus Omnitrophota bacterium. Taxonomy (GTDB): domain Bacteria; phylum Omnitrophota; class Gorgyraeia; order JABMRJ01; family JABMRJ01; genus JAZFTF01. The sequence continues at coordinate 4,273 of JAZFTF010000138.1, forward strand.
TGTGGTAATAGATCCGTCAACCGGCCTAGGAGGAAATCTTACAGTATCATATCCTGTCGCAGGCAGGATAGATATTACTGTTGATTGGGACGAGACTCTATTTAGTGACACCAACTTCACAGAGACTATTGTTATGCTGATGCCCTAAGGAGATGATGACGCATGATCATGTTGAAGTCTAAAAGAGGCCTGACGATCGCGGAGGTCATAGTGGCCTCACTCTTAGTGGCGATCATAGCTGCTGTGGCCTATAATTTCTATGTCCTGGCAAAGGATACTTGGTTCCATTCATTTGTGCAGGGAGACATGCAGACCGAGGCCATACTGGGGATCGAGAAGATGCTCTATGGAGTAGACGCGACGCGTAAGGGTATTATGGAGGCGCAGGATATAGTAACTCCTGTGGTTGGCGCCTCTTCATCCCAGATAGAGTTAGTGGACCAGGATGATGACACTCTCTCAAGGCTCTTCTTCCAACTGGGGGATACGCTGGTATATACAGACGAGTTCGATGTCGACACGGTTATTATAGACGGTGATGTCGAGACGCTTACGTTTACGCATCCGACTGCTGACGTAATCGTGATAAATCTTGTCCTCGAGAGAGCTATTAGGGGCAAGGTAATTACCGTCAATCTAAGCACTTCGGCAAGGATAAGGAATATTTAGTAAGGAGGGGTATTTATGGATAATAAGGGAGCGGCCTTGGTCATAGTAACGGTAATAACAGTCATAGTCGTCATGATAATCCTCTCACTTATGCCGCAAGCGGTAAACCAGAGACAGATCACGCAGACGAGCGCAAACACCATAAGGGCGCTCTATGCGGCTGAATCCGGTATAAACAGGGCTATCCAGGACTTGAATAGCAACGATTTTAGCGCCTGGACTATAACCGGTAATATAAGAACATTGGGGCCGCTTCCACTTGTGGATAATGGCGGTGTGACGGTAGGGTTCTACGAGGTGGAGCTCGATATGACCGATCCTGACAACCCGGACGCGGAAGCAACCGGATATTCGCCCACGGTCAATGACTCAGAGAGGTCTCTGGCAATAGACATCGGCAGGATAGAGGCGGCCATAGTGGCTAAAGGCGACGTAGATGAAGGCGGCAACGCACTTATAACAGGTCCGGACCCGAATGAAGATTATGTAGAGGAGTTTGCCATCTTCTCGTTTTTCAATATATTCGGCAATACAATGGCAAATATAAAGAGCGACCCTGACACCCAGCTGATAGTAAACCCACCGAACAACTACGCCCCTGTGGCCGACTGGATAGAGCCCTATACAGACGTTAACGTCAACGGCCTATATGACCTGGGAGAGCCTTTTACCGACGTCAACGGGAACGGCGAGTGTGATGAATTTAGAGTTACATGGTTTGAGGTCCCTGTAGGAAATAAGGCAAAGATAACAGCGACCGGCTGGAGGGGGGCGGCCCGTAATGATGTTACAGGCCTGCTGGATGACGGCACTATACTTGTGGTAGAAGGGGATATCGAGATCACAGGAGGTGATTTTTACGGTGTCTTGTATGTCATAGGGGATCTCACCTTTGCTGCCGGAAACGCATCTATCACAGGGACTATATTTGTCGATGGAAATGTGGAAGATACAACGCTGATAAAGGGCACCACGGTTATTACTTATGATCCCGACGAAGTAAATGAGGCCTTCGGGTATAATCCTCTGCCATTTGGAAGAAAGAGCTGGCGAGAGATATACAAGTAAATCCCCGCACCGTCCCGCTAAGCGGGGCGCTGCGGTGTGTAAAAATAAAAAAAGTTAGAATTAGCCTATTGTTTTATGAGATGGAATATGGTATAATTATTTGCTAGGCAGAATGCTGATTTTTTAATCGATCAAAAAGAAAGCGCTTTCAGAAGGATCCAATGTTAGGCTATAGAGAACTGCTCAATACACGCAGCGAGCATACCGCGACCCTTGTAAAATTCCTTCTAGATGTAAACGAGATAAATTATATTGTTGAAAACGAGCACCTTATCTGCTATAATCCAGACAGAAAGATACGGATAAATGTCGACCTGGAGGCGGCGGAAGAGGCAAGGGAATTGGTGGATGATCTGCCACGCAGGCTTAGGAGTGTCGAGTTAACATAAATAAATAAATGGAAAGGAGCAGTTGAATGAAGGCTTTTGCAGCACTAATAATCATATTAGCATTTGTTTTGAGCGTTATCTCCGTAGATACCGCGTATGCCGGATGGAAAGAGAACTACAGAGAGAAATACTCTAAGAAGACCGTCAAGCCCGGTTCCGCTGAAGAGAAGAGGATAAAGACCCTCATGAACATGGACTTCACCTGGAATAAGAACTGGAATTACGGCTCGAGTAAAGAGAGTAACGACAAGTTCCAAGGCTACAACACGAATTACTCACCGGGAAATATCTCCTCTGGTGAACCAAAAGAAGAGAAGGTGGGACGCACCATGACCGGTTTGATACAGGAAGCCGGAAAGAAATGCGGAGATAAGATATCTGAGAAATTTGATATCAGCGAGAGGCAGAGCAGCTCAGTAAAGTAGCTGAGAACCTACCCCAGGGAAAGACTGTCACCACAGCGAATACCGGTAGCTTATCGGCGCCTTTAGAGATATATCCAAGGCCGTTACCCCGCATGTAAGGCTTGCCCTTGCGTTCGAGGTACGGCCTTATCACTATAGTATTGAATCTGCCCAATGCGGGAAGCCCTATCTGTCGCCCTTTCCCGATCTTTACGAATAACCTGTGTCTCTTTTCATTCAAGTCGATATTGAGCACTACCTCATCATCTATAGAAAAGTCTCTTCTTAGGAAATAATACAAAGCACTGACAGGATCATGTATGTTACCGGCTACTTCTACAGTTTTTTTCCTGCCGCTCTTTAGGTAGTGGTATTCGGCCAGGAATCTGCCGTATATATAGTCGATGGCTGTCTTCTTTCTATACCTGCCCTCACTGCGGTAGGCCTCATATCTTAGGCTGGTTGATGTCTCATAGTCAATGTATGTAAGATACCTGTCCTCAACCTTGTATATTAGTGACGCCCAGTCATTTGTCCTGGCCAGGATTGATACCTTGTATGCCTTTCTACCCTGGATTTCTGAAAGCCCTTCGATAGCCGTCGTGACGATCCCGACAGGTATCCCGTTCCAGCGTATCACAAACTCAAAAGTCTCGCCGATCTTAAGGTCTCTTAAGCGGCCTCCTTCGTAAGAATGGCTTTCCTGAGAGATAAGCAAGATCGATAAGACTATAAATAAAAACGCGGCCTTCTTCATTTATTTGCTCCGATCGTATGACTATATCAAAATGGCAATGTCATGTCAATGGTTAGTGTAAGATCTAGTGGGGTGGTTGGAGTGCGGGCTTTAGCCCGCGTAAAGAGCAATTATGCGGACTAAAGTCCGCATTCCAAGCCATTCCACTAATTCCGACATGTCAATGGTATAGGTTGACTTTGGGTACGCTGTTGTATAAAATGTCTACAAAGGGAGGTGCTTATGAGGATATCGATCGTTCTTTTACTATTTTTGTTGAATCTGTGCGCTTTACCAGAGGCCTCCTGCCAAGAAGAAGATTTCTCCCGCTTGGGCGGGGATGAGTGGAATTCCTATAGCGAGTCATCCAAGTCCGGGTTTGCTCTCGGATTCATCGTGGGCGCTCACATGGCGCTCGAAGAACTGAATATATTTTTTAGGCGATCCACATACAGTGATAAAAGGCCTGAAGACCTAGTGCCGGTATACAACATCACCAACAGTCAACTCAAAGAAAAGCTCGACGTCTTATATGAGCTACCGGAGAACAGGACCATACCGATAAAAGATGCCGCTATGATCGTGTGTAAGGAGCTAAAGAGAGGAGATACGGAAAGGATAGAGAAAGAGAAGAGGCTGCTCAGGCTTCCTCCGGATGAACAGCGTATAGTAAAAAGAAGCAATTACCTCAAAGAAAAGGTCAAGAGGGGTGAATACGCCAAGTATGAAGTCAAAGATGAAGTCATAATAGAGAAGGATTCGGGAGAGGCGGTGCCGCTTGAGACAGAAGAGGAGATCGTCGAATTCTGGACAGAGCAAGTGTTTCCTGAAGAGGCCCCCAAGATAAAAGAGGTAGAGGTCATCAAGAAGGATTATATAGTGGCCATT
>JAZFTF010000139.1:0-13099 GCA_036446495.1 Candidatus Omnitrophota bacterium
GATCTGGGCAAGATAAATATCTCTTTTACAAATAGCGTTAAGATGAGAGAGTGGCAGACACTGAAACACCTTATAGATAGAGGGATAAACGCTCCTTTGACGAGCAGTATGGGGAGGTTCTTTGACGCTGTGGCTGCGATCCTCTTTTCAATATCGAAGGTAGATCACGAGGCCCAGGCCGCTATAAAGTTACAGGGATCCGCAGAAAGAGCTCCGCGGGAAGAAGGAACGTACAAATATAAGATAAAGAAGGAAGATGCGTTGGTCATAGATACAAGAGAGGTTATAAAAGGGATAGTCAAAGATATTAGAGCCCGAGAAGAATGCCCTAAGATCGCGTCACGATTCCACAACACGGTAGCCGAGATAGTCGTAGATGTCTCTAGCCGGTTGAGAAGGCTTGAGCGGACATTGTCTGTCGTTTTGAGCGGGGGTGTCTTCCAGAACAAGCTACTTACCGAGAAGGTAAGAGCCGGTTTGATCGGAGAGGGTTTCGATGTGTATACCCATAAGATACTGCCGACTACGGATGCGGGTATCTCTGTAGGCCAGGCGGTTATAGCGGATGCGAGGAGAAAGAGATGTGTTTAGCCATTCCCATGGAGATAGTAAAGATAAAAGGTGATACCGCTATGGCTAGGGCAGATGGGCTCGAGCGCGAAGTGGACGTTCGGTTTCTTAAGGACGTAAAGAAGGGCGATTTTGTTGTTATACATGCGGGTTTCGCCATTGAGAAGATAGACAAGAAGAACGCCGAGGAGACTATAAAGCTTTACAAAGAGATGAAACGATGAAGTATGTAGATGAGTTTCGTGATAAAGGCCTTATAAAGAACGTGGCAGAAAAGATAAAGGAGGCTGTTAACCCTAAGAAGAGCTACAGGTTTATGGAGGTCTGCGGCACCCATACTATGTCTATAGCGAGATTTGGGCTGAAGCATCTCCTTCCTCCTAATGTAAAGATGTTGTCGGGGCCTGGGTGCCCTGTCTGCGTGACCCCTACATCGTTTATTGATAAGGCTATAGCTTATGCCGGATTGAAAGATACGATCATAGCAACATTTGGCGACATGGTAAAAGTGCCTGGATCGACCTATTCTCTCCAGGAAGTGCGGGCAGAGACAGGGAACATAAAAGTAGTCTATTCAACGCTCGACGCTTTGAAGCTAGCCTCAAGGAACCCCGGAAAGAGAATAGTATTCTTGGGAGTCGGTTTCGAGACGACAGCCCCGACCATAGCGGCCGCCATAATGGAGGCCAAGAGTAAAGGGGTAGATAACTTCTTTGTTCTCTCCGGACACAAGGTGATGCCACCCGCGTTAAAGGCGCTCGTGAAGGATAAGGATCCCAGGATAGACGGTTTTATACTTCCCGCCCATGTAAGCGCAATAATAGGCGCCAGGCCCTACGCCTTTATAAGCGAAAGGTATGGAATATCGAATGTTATAGCGGGATTTGAGCCATTAGATATCATGCAGGGCATATATATGCTCATTAAGCAGATAGAAGATGGGGATCCGAGAGTCGATATACAGTATAACCGGGTTGTAAGGGCCGGAGGTAATAAGGTCGCACAAAATATATTGAAGAGAGTCTTTGATAGCGTAGACGCTGAGTGGCGGGGTTTAGGGGTGATAAGAGCTAGCGGGCTCAGGATCAAAAGGGAGTTTTCACGAATAGACGCCGAAAAGAATTTTAAAACGAAGTCCCGCACCGTCTCGCGGACCGGGACTGGTGCGGAGATAAACTTGCCAAGAGTGCGGGATGCCGCCGATAAAGGTTGTATCTGCGGGAAGGTATTGAAGGGGCTAAGTGAGCCGAAAGACTGTAAGCTTTTTGGTAAAGGCTGCACGCCGGAGCACCCGATAGGGGCGTGTATGGTCTCATCAGAAGGCACTTGCAGCGCTTGGTATCTTCATCTATAATAAAATAGAGGAGTGTTAGATGAAGCGAGAGGCGATGTTATATGAGAAGCTTGATGGAGCCGAGGTGCATTGCTATCTCTGCGCCCATCAATGCAGGATAGCGCCTTCTAAATTCGGTTTTTGCGGTGTGCGGCAGAACGAAGAGGGCGTCTTGTATACACATGCGTACAGCGAGGTTATCGCTTCACATGTAGATCCGATAGAGAAGAAGCCGCTCTATCACTTCTTGCCGGGTTCGATCTCATTCTCAATAGCCACAGCCGGGTGCAATTTTAAATGCGGATTCTGCCAGAATTGGCAGATCTCTCAGTCTAACAAGAGAGATGCTCCCCAAGTGTCCGGCTACGAGCTCAAACCCCAAGAGGTTGTAAAGGAGGCCAAAAGGAGAGGATGCAAGAGCATATCCTATACCTATACTGAGCCGACGATTTTCTTCGAATACGCGCTCGATACGGCAAAGATCGCCAAAGAAGAAGGGTTGCGCAATGTTTTCGTGACCAACGGCTATATGACAAAAGAGGCGCTTGAGACCGTTAGCCCTTATCTCGACGCGTGTAATGTCGACCTTAAGTCATTCCGGGACGAATTCTATAAAACGGGATGTAAGGCGGGGTTGGATCCTGTGCTCGAGTCGATAAGATTGATGAAGGATCTCGGCATATGGGTAGAGGTGACGACACTGGTGATCCCGAAAGAGAACGACTCCAGGGAAGAGCTCAAGGACATAGCCCGATTTATAGCGGGAGTGGACAAGGATATACCTTGGCATATAAGCCGTTTTCATCCGGATTACCAATTTGAAGACCATAAGCCGACGCCCGTGAATACCCTTAAGACGGCCGAAGGCATAGGGAGAGATTCGGGGCTGCGGCATGTATATTTAGGAAATGTCGCGGGTGAATCGGAAGATACGATATGTTATAATTGTAACAGTATCTTGATCAAGAGATTTGGTTTTTCTGTAGGCACCGTCGGCCTTACGGGGTCAAAGTGTTCGAAATGCAGTGCTGAAATAAAAGGGATCTTTGGATAAAGATGAAGAGAACGCTCACTATAGGTATCCTTTTATCTATCTTTTTAACCACAGGGGGTGAGTCTATGGCGCTTGAATTAAAGAGCCCGGATTTTAAGAACGGCGCTCCAATACCGGCTAAATATACATGCAAGGGCAAGGATATATCTCCGCCGTTGGTGTGGAGCGATATCCCCGAAGGGGCAAAGAGCATAGCCCTGATATGTGATGACCCTGATGCTCCTTCGATGACATGGGTCCACTGGGTAGTCTATAATATACCGACAGACACTAAAGGGTTTCAGGAAGGCTTGCCGAAAGATCCGGAGTTACCTGATGGGACATTGCAGGGGATAACAGACTTTAGAACCATAGGTTATGGCGGGCCCTGTCCTCCTCCCGGAGGTCCCCACAGGTACTATTTTAAACTCTATGTTCTCGACAGAGTTCTTGTGTTGGGCTCTGGCGCTACAAAGAAGATGCTCCTTGATGCCATGAAGGGTCATGTGCTGGAAGAGACCCAGCTGATGGGCACTTTTAAAAGGTAATATTTAGGGAGAGATCATGAAAAAAGACCGTTTAAGGATAGCTTTGGCGCAGGTAAATACGACGGTAGGAGATATCGACAGAAATACCGGTAAAATAATAGAATCTATCGACAGGGCGAAGAATAGAGGCGCTGATATCGTCGTATTCCCGGAGCTCGCGCTCTCGGGCTATCCTCCGGAAGACCTGTTGCTCAAGAAGAACTTCTTAAAGAAGAACCGCGACTCTCTCAATAAGATCAGGAATGCCTCTAGATCCATATTCGTCATAGTGGGCTTTCCCGATCTCGCTAAAGGTGAGGTCTCAAATGCCGCCGCCCTTATTTATGACCGGAAGCTTTTGGATATCTACAGGAAGATGATCCTTCCTAATTATGGTGTCTTTGACGAGAGGAGATATTTTTATCCAGGTGAGAGTATACCCGTGGCGCCTTTTGGGAAGGGCATCAAGATGAGCGTTTCGATATGTGAAGATATCTGGCACCCATTAGGCCCGCATAGGATCGCGGTCCTTTGCGGCGGAGCGAACCTTATAATAAACCTATCATCTTCTCCATACCATGCCGGAAAGATCAAGGAGCGCCAAAGGATCTTGAAAGACTGCGCTATAAAAAACAAAGCGTTTGTCTGTTATTGCAACTCGATCGGGGGGCAAGACGAACTCGTTTTCGACGGCGGAAGCTTGATATATGGGCCTAAGGGGCACTTGATAGCCCGCGCGAGGCAGTTCGAAGAGGGTCTCCTCATAGCGGACCTTGATTTTAAGAGTCCAAGGAATATCGCTGGCAAGATAGAGAAGCTGTTAGATCCCACTGAGGAGATATATTCGGCCCTTGTTCTGGGCCTGAAGGATTATACGCACAAGAATGATTTTAAAAAAGTTGTACTGGGTTTAAGCGGCGGGATCGATTCAGCGCTTACAGCGGTGATAGCGTGTGACGCACTCGGGAAGAAGAATGTCGTTGCCGTCTCCATGCCGTCACGGTTTTCATCGTTCGCGACAAAGCGAGATGCGCGCATACTCGCCCGGAATTTAGAGATAGAACTTATCGATCTGCCTATCGATAATATACATAAAGCTCACCTATCTACATTAAAGAGGGCATTTAAAGGAAAGAGACCGGGCGTCGCGGAAGAGAACCTACAGGCGCGAATAAGGGGTAATATCCTTATGGCCCTCTCAAATAAATTTGGCTGGTTGGTCGTCACTACAGGCAATAAGAGTGAGATAAGCGTCGGATACTGCACTTTATATGGGGATATGGCAGGTGGGTTCGCGGTCTTGAAAGATGTCCCAAAGACCACTGTTTACACACTCGCGAGATACATTAGCAAGAAGTATAGTTCAAATACGATCCCTTTATCTATAATAAAACGCGCACCCACCGCTGAGCTTCGAGCGAGGCAGAAGGATCAGGATACGCTTCCGCCTTATAAAACTCTTGACAGCATACTCGACGCCTATATAGAAGGAGATTCCTCGCGGGAAGATATTGTAAGAATGGGATTCAATAGAGCATTGGTAAATCAAGTGATCTCTATGGTGGATAAGAACGAATACAAGAGGCGCCAAGCGCCTCCAGGTGTAAAGATAACCCCCAAGGCATTCGGCAGGGACCGGCGTATGCCTATAGTGAACAGATGGCAAGGGTAGATAAGATACTGTTGAGTCATGGATCGGGCGGAAAGCTCATGCATGATCTGATAAAGGAGGTCTTCTTAAAAGAACTGAAGAACCCCTTTTTATCAGAACTGGATGATGCCTCCGCTCTCAAAATAAAAGGCAGAGAGCTGTTATTTACTACGGACTCTTATGTGGTAAATCCCATTTTTTTCCCGGGCGGAGATATAGGCGCGCTTTCTATGTGTGGCACGATAAACGATCTTGCTGTCTGCGGAGGCAGACCTTTATATATATCTATAGGTATTATCATTGAAGAGGGACTCGATATAGAAACACTGAGACGCGTAGTTAGATCAATAAAGAGAGTGAGTAAGCTCACCGGAGTAAATGTTGTAACCGGGGATCTGAAGGTCGTTGAGAAGGGTGCATGCGACAAGCTCTTTATTAATACGAGCGGTATAGGAGAGAAGATAAAGGGCGCGTCTTTATCGATCAACAAGATAAAGACGGGGGACAAGATCATAATAAGTGGCCCGATAGGCCAGCACGGGGTGAGTATACTTGCCTCAAGAGAAGGGCTCGACCTATTTTCAGATGTAAAGAGTGACTGCGCGCCGCTTGATGTTCTTATATCGAGGATACTACCGTCAGGCGGGATAAGATTTATGAGGGATCCCACCAGAGGAGGACTCGCCACTACGCTCAACGAGTTCGTAAGCAACGGGAAGTTTGGTATTGTAATCGATGAGGATAAGATACCGCTCTCTCCCGGGGTCAAGAGCGCTTGTGAATTTCTGGGGTTCGATCCTTTATACATGGCAAATGAAGGCAGGGTTATTGTTGTGTCCTCCAAGCAAGAGTCTAAAAATATCTTAATGAACCTAAGGCGCCATTCTCTCGGTAGAGGAGCTTCAATTATCGGCGAAGTGACCAAGAAGGATAGGGGAAAGATCCTTCTTAAGACGCAGGCCGGTGGTTTGAGAATGCTCCGCATGCTCTCAGGCGAACAACTCCCCCGCATCTGCTGAGGGGACAGGTCTGAACTCAATTCTGGGACAGGTCTGAAGCTAATTTTGTCCCGCCTCGCCTTATTTTTTTTCTACTCGGCGGGATCCCGCCGAGTAGAGTAAACTTGTCGGGAGGCGGGAAAAACGTCCCTAAAATTTGGAGTTGTTAATGGATAGGAATATTTATAGAGATTGGGTTAAAAGCGAAGACTTGGTAAGGACGGTTGTTTCTTGCCTGGAAACAGATATATGCATTATGGGGGATAGAGACTTGAAAGCGGAGGCGCTGGAGAGTGTATATAAATATAGGAAAGAGATAGAGGACTATATCAAGATCGATCCTGCCTTCAGGGATTCGCTAGAGCCCATAGAGGCGAACGGTGATCCATCTCCTATTATAAAGAGCATGATATCTGCCGGGAAAGCGGCAGGCGTAGGTCCATTCGCCGCAGTCGCGGGCGCGGTGGCCGAACATGTCGGGAGAGATCTTCTCGCCTACTCAAAAGAGATCATAGTGGAGAACGGGGGCGACATCTTTATAAAGAGCCAGAAGGACCGCAGGTTCGGTATATTTGCCGGAGAATCACCCTTGACAGGCGCGCTCGGATTTGAGATAATGGCGCAAGATACGCCCTTGGGCGTATGCACATCCAGCGGAACAGTCGGCCATTCGCTGAGTTTTGGCAAGGCCGATGCTGTCTGCATAATAGCAAAAGATACAGCCACAGCGGACGCGACAGCCACCGCCGCTTGCAATATGGTCAAGAGCGGCGATGATATAGAGAGATCTATATCTTTCGCCAGGTCGGTAAAAGGCGTTATCAGCGTTATCGTGATAGTCAAAGATAAGTTTGGCACCTGGGGCAATATAAAACTAGGAGCGTAGTGATGGTCAAAAAGAGGATCGTGCTCACATTTCCGCATAGCCTGCTGGACAAGCCCATAGTCTATAAATTGATAAAGGACTTCGACCTGGTCTTTAATATACTTCAGGCGAGGATAACCCCGGAGGAAGAGGGGCTCATGGTCATAGAGCTTACCGGGAAGAAGGAGAATTTTGCCGGAGGCGTAAAGTACCTCCATGAAAAAGGCGTTACCATACAGCAACTAGACAAGGATGTCACCAGGGACGACAATGTATGCACTCAGTGCGGCGCGTGCATAAGCGTATGCCCTACCGGCGCCCTAGCGGTTAACAGGGGAACGATGGTGGTGGAGTTTGACGCATCCAAGTGTGTGGCCTGCGAACTTTGCGTGAAGGCCTGCCCCCCTAGGGCTATGTTCGTGAAGTTTTAGTAAACCGAAGACTAGACAGGGAAATTTTTTGTATTACAATCCTATATTCACCCCAATTAATATTATATTATTGTGAAAAATAACTATTATACTATAAGCAAAGATAATCTATATACGCTCCTGAGAAGCCTTTCGGAAGAATCGGACATCTATATTCCCGTCGAAAAGAATGACCATCTCCACTATGAAAAGTTTGACCCTGAAGCGAAAGAAGATTACGTGATCGACCAGATCCGTTCTTCCGAACCGGCGAAGAGTTTTTTCACTTCATCGCGGGAAAGGGTGGATAACGCCTCCGGCACGCTCGAAAAGGAGAGAAGGCAGGTCTTGGTCGGGATAAAGAGCTGCGACATACAATCTTTAAAGATCCAGGATTTTGTCTTTAGCCAGACGGAACCCAGGGACCCATTCTACGTAAAGAAGAGAGAAGAGACCACTATAATCTCATGCGACTGCAACAAGCTCTGGGACTCGTGTTTCTGCGTCGCGCTCGATATAGACCCGTACCCCGAAAAAGGTTTCGATTTGAACCTTACTAAATATGGCGAGGATTTTATAGTGGAAGTAGGTTCGGACAAGGGCAGGAAACTTGTGGATGATAACAAGAGCCTCTTTTCGCAAGCGGATGAATCTAAGGTGAAGAGGAGGTCTACGGCTAGAGAGTCTTTCAAGAACAGTCTAAAGAGCCAGGTCCGTGAGAGAGAGACCCCGCAGAGAGACGCGATCCTAGGCAGCGTCAAGAAGAGCTATAACGACGAGAAGCTCTGGGAGCACTTTGCCTCAACATGTATAGAATGCGGCGGATGCAACCATTGCTGCCCTACATGCCACTGTTTCTTTTTGAGTGACGAGAGAAAAGGAGGCCTGAAGGCGCGCTACAAATCATGGGACGCTTGTCTTTATAGCAGATTTGCCATGGTTGCCGGAGGAGCGAATCCGAGAGGCCACCTCTACGAGAGGTTGCGCAACAGGTTCGATAAGAAATTTGAGTTTTTTCAGAATGTCCTAGGCATCTTCGCCTGCACAGGCTGCGGCCGTTGCACAGAGGTCTGCCCCGGTAAGATAGACATAAGAGAAGTGCTTAAAAGCACTATAAAGTGTAAATAGATTTACCCCGTTAGACCTAAACAAGGTCAGTTGTTTGAGAGAGGTCTAATGGGGATTAAAAGAAAGGTCTAACGGGGTGCAGAACCCTTATCAGTCCATAGAAGCCCAGATCTTAAGCGTAAAGGCGGAGACGCCGAATATAAAGACATTTGTCGTCAAACCAAAAGAGCCCATGGGTTTTAAGACCGGCCAGTTCATGGAGGTCTCGGTGCCCGGATTAGGGGAAGGGCCTTTTACGCCCTCATCCAACCCCAAAGACGCTTCGAAGCTCGAGTTTACAATAATGAATGTCGGAAAGATCACCAATATCCTGCACGGGATGAAGAAGGGTGATATCGTAGGCCTGCGCGGCCCTTACGGTATGGGCTACGCGCTGGATTCATTCAAAGGAAAAGATATTTTTATAGTAGGCGGAGGTGTGGGGCTCGCGCCATTGAGGAGCCTGATATATGCATTATTTAACGAGCCGGATAAATACAAAAAGATAATAATAAATTATGGGGCCAGGACACCTGACGATATAATCTATAAAGATGAAGTGGAGACGTGGCCCCAGGACGGTAAGTCTGAGCTCGCGCTCACGGTAGATAATGGGAGCGATAAATGGAAGGGGCATGTGGGCCTCGTTACGACCATCCTTGATGTGAGCAAGATAGACATGAAGAATGCCGTTGCTATAGTTTGCGGGCCGCCCATAATGATGAAGTTTGTCACATTTAAGCTAGCGGAGATAGGCTTTAAACATAAAGACATATATCTCTCTATGGAGAAGAACATGAGCTGCGGAGCGGGAAAGTGCGGCCACTGCCGCGTCGGGAATTTCTACGCGTGCAAAGACGGCCCAGTATTCACTTATGAGGCGATAAAGGATTACCCGAACATATGGGATTAGCCGCTATTAGCAGCTTTTTAGCTGCTGTAGGCCAGGCTTTAGCCTGGTAAAAGCAAGCTGCTGTAAGTCAGGCTTTAGCCTGACAAAACAAGGGAAAGCGTGAAGAAGCTACTGATAGACCTGGAGAAGTTCCAAGAGCACGATGAGAAGTGCGCGAAGAAGTGCAGCTACTTCTATCACCCCGATAACTATGGTGTGCAGTCGCTTCAGGAGATGACGACCTACGCCATAGTTTGCAGGAAGTGCGAGAAGGAGAATTGTGTCCTATCATGTCCGTTCCAGGCTCTCGAGAAGGGGCCGGATAAGATATTGAGAAGATGGAACATGAGATGCACGAGTTGTAAGACATGTGCCCATGCGTGCCATTCAGGGGTAATCTGGCCGACCTTCATACCGTATATGTGCTACAACTGCGATTATTGCGTGGATAGACTAGAGGACGGCAAAGTGCCGGAATGTGTTGAGGCTTGCACGTGCGGCGCGCTGCAGTACGGGGATTTTAAAGAAGATGAAGAGAACGATATGTACGTTGTCGGGGATCATGTGATCGCCCATTCAGTGAACTGGAAGAGGGACGGATCCTCTAAAAAGAAGACTGTAAAAAAATGAAGATACTATTCAATTTTTTAATAATACCGGGTTTTCTCTTTACGACGGTGATAGGTCTGTTTGCGTGCTGGATAGACAGAAAAGTGAGCGCGCGTGTCCAGTGGAGGTATGGGCCGCCGTGGTACCAGCCGTTTGTCGATATAATAAAACTTACGGGAAAAGAGACCATACTTCCTTCTACGGCGAGCAAGTTCACTTTTCTCGCGGCCCCGGTGGTAGGACTTGCCGGCATAACCCTCGTCTCGACGCTTTTATGGCTTATGAACTGTAATCACAATACGGGCTTTATGGGCGATATTTTGGTGATAATCTATCTTTTGACGATACCCTCTATAAGCGTTATATTGGGCGGTTTTGCTTCGGGAAACCCCCTTGCCTCTCTCGGCGCGTCGAGAGAGATGAAGCTGATCTTGAGCTATGAGCTACCTTTTATATTGGCGATACTTGTGCCTATAATAAAGTCAGGCGGGATGATAAGGATAGGGGAGCTATTGGCCTTTCAGGCGGCCAATGGAATATTTGTCGGCAGCATATCGGGTTTTATAGCTTTAGTGGTCGGTATAATAACGATGCAGGCGAAGCTCGCGTTGGTCCCATTCGACATGGCGGAAGCCGAGACGGAGTTGATCGGGGGGGCCATAATAGAGTATTCCGGGACCCCCTTGGCGGTATATAAGATGACGAGGGCTTCGATGCTCTTTACGGTCCCGATCTTTTTTGTGATCATATTCATGGGCGGGATCACTCTCTCATTTCCATCTATCATTTGGGGTATCTTGAAATATGTACTTTTACTTGTTATAATCATTCTCATTAAGAACACTAATCCTAGGCTGAGGATCGACCAGGCGGTCAAGCTATTCTGGGGGCCGGTCACTTGGATGGCGTCCCTGGCTGTAATACTGGCATTTTTGGGGCTGTAAAATGAGTATAAGATTAAAGGCATTACTAAAGTCACCTTGGGTCTTCCACCTTTGTTCGGGAAGTTGCAACAATTGTGACATAGAGATATTAGACTGCCTCACGCCGAGGTACGATATTGAAAGATTTGGCATGGTGCTGGTAGGAAGCGCTCGACATGCCGATGTGCTCTTGTGCACAGGGATCGTGAATAAACAGGGTGTTTCAAGGATAAAGAGGGTTTATCATCAGACCCCTAAACCCTGCCTAGTAGTAGCTGTCGGCAACTGCTCGTGTTCGCAGGAGAGGTTCAGGGGAAGCTATTCGGCGGCAAAACCGCTGGACCAGGTGATCCCGGTGGACGTGTATATCCCAGGATGCCCTCCGAAGCCGGAGGCGATCATCATGGGTGTTGTCAAATTGATAGAAAAGGTCAAGAATACGAAATGACAAGAGATGAAGTCTTAAAGAGACTAAAAGATAAATTTGGCAAGAAGATAAAGGATCTATTCGAGAAATCCGAAAAAAGAGTCTATATAACGATCGACCCTAAAGATATAACCGAATTCGTGAAGTTTATCTTCTTAGGCATAGAGGCGCGATTTATCACGGCAAGCTGTGTCGATATGCCCAAAGAGATGGAGATCCTATACCATTTTAGTGTCGATAAGACGTCTCTGATCGTATCTTTCAGGGCGAGGATCGACAAGGCGAATCTCGCGATAGAATCCATAACCCCTATCATGAAAGGGGCCGAGTGGATAGAGCGCGAGATACATGAGCTTTTTGGGGTCGCATTTAGAAATCACCCGAACCTCAAAACTCTGCTTCTTCCGGATGATTGGCCCGAGGGTTTATATCCCCTAAGGAGAGATTATAAAGAAGAGGATTACGAAGCGAGAATGAAGGAGAAAGAGAGCAAATGAGCCGCAAGGTAGTAATACCAATAGGGCCGTATCACACACTGCAGGAAGAGCCGGAGTACTACCAGCTCACTGTCGATGGGGAGACGGTAGTAGATATAGACGTAAGGATAGGTTATGTCCACAGGGGCATTGAGAAGCTGGCCGAGGCGAAGAGCTACGATAAGATATTATTCCTCGTAGAGCGCATCTGCGGCATATGCTCTACGAGTCACCCCATGGTGTCGGTTCTCGCCATAGAGGATATAGGCGGCACAGAAGTCCCGGAGAGGGCGCATTACATAAGGACGCTGGTCTGTGAGCTGGAGAGGCTTCATTCGCACCTCCTATGGCTGGGTCTTGCCGGCCACTTTCTGGGATACAAGACGGTATGGATGTGGGCGTGGAAGTATAGAGAGATCGTCTGTGATACATTCGAGATCATTACGGGAAACAGGCAGAATTACGGCATGATGAAGGTGGGTGGAGTCAGGCGTGACATAGAAGATGAATATATGCCGGCATTACTTAAGGGGATGGATGATCTGCTTAAAGCCGTGGATATGTTCAAGGGTGTTGTCCTTGATGATCCGGTGCTTGGCGCGCGCCTTAGAGGTATAGGGGTCTTATCCAGAGAGGACGCTATCCAATATAGCGCTCTTGGCCCGACCTCACGCTCCTCCGGAGTGGATAAAGATGTAAGGCGCGATGAGCCGTACGCCGCATATGACTGGGTCAAGTGGGATGTTATCACTCAGACGGATGGGGATGTCTTCTCAAAGGCCGTTGTAAGGATACTCGAGATGTATGAGTCTGTGAGCATAATAAGGCAGTGCCTGCAGAAGATGCCTAAAGGCCCCATAGATTCCAACCCAAAAGAGATACCTATTGGCGAAGGTATCGCCCATACCGAGGCGCCAAGGGGAGAAGTCTTCCACTATGTGAAGAGCGATGGGACGAACTCACCTGTTCGATATAAAGTCAGGGCACCTACATTTATGAACTTTCCGACATTCAAGGCTACAGTAGTGGGAGAGACCATATCTGACGCGACGATAATACTAGCCGCTATAGACCCTTGCTACTGCTGCACAGAGAGGATAACGGTTGTAGACGCCTACGATAAGAAGAAGATCATAACGGGCGAAGATCTGATAAAGATGTCTCAGGAGAAGACGAAGAAGCTGCATAAGAAGATGACGGGAAGAGAGCTTAAATGAATAGCATGATCCTGGCGATAGTCGTACCTATGATAGCGGGCGTTATCATGCTCTTTATCCC
>JAZFTF010000140.1:0-2398 GCA_036446495.1 Candidatus Omnitrophota bacterium
CGCTCTCCTGGTCCACCTTGCCGATTCTGCGGAGCTATCTTTGCTTAAGTATCTGATCATGCAAGCGAGGTCTTCCTCATTATCCACGTCATACCACATATCCAGCAGCGCCAGTCTCTTCTTGAGCTTCTTTGTATTATCTATGGTCTGGCGCAAGACATTCCCTGTGCTCCACTCTACACTTTTAAAGAGGCCTGGACACGGGTTGTTTAGCCCTATAAGGTAGTAGCCTCCGTCTTCTGCTGGCCCCAAAACAACATCGTTCTGATCTAGGTTTTGAAAACCATCTGCTACAAAATGTTCTACAAGCGTAGGTGTATCCGAACCTATTATGATGGTCTTGTCGGCTCCGTTGGCCTTGGCAAGATCAAACGCGTCGGACATCCGGTCTCCCAAGGTCTTGCCTCTCTGCCGATAAAGGGTAAATCCTTTGGAGGCGGCCTTCCTTATATAGGTGGGCCTCTTGTCTGACGTGTATGCGAGTATCCTCTCCTGGCACTTCACCTTCTTGGCAAGGTCTATGGCATCGCGTAAGAACGCCTTATATAGCTCGACGCGTTGGTCTTGGGAAAGGCAGCTTGCCAGGCGTGTCTTTACCGTACCTTTTGTAGGTTCTTTCGCGAATATAATAAGCGTCTGTTTCATTATCTTAGGTCCTCGTAAAGCTCTTTTATCTTCTGCAAGGGAACCTTGAGCCAAAACAGTATGTTTAGCGAAGAATATAACGCGGCCGTCTTTAGTATGCCTTTTTGCTCCCACCTTCTGGGAGATACCATTATCTTCTCTTTAAGGACCTCTGTTTTTCCCTTCGATCGCAGCTTCTTGGAGAATAAAGCGTCTTCCAGGACCGGTATCGCGGGAAAACCGCCGAGTTCAAAAAACACTTTTTTATCTACGAATATGCCTTGGTCACCATAAAATACCTTTGTTATCCTGGCCCTTAAGTTTCCAAAATCTTCGATAAGCCTATATGCAAAACCCTCTTTATCAATACACTGGGTCAAACATCCGCCGATGATACCTCTTCTTTCCAAAGCTTCTTCTACTGAGCTTAAAACATCTTCAGGTATTGATGTGTCAGCATGTAAAAACAGTAAGATATCATAGGAAGACCCACGCGCGCCAAAATTCATCTGTTGTCCCCTTCCCTTATCCGTCCGTATCACCTTTGCGTAACTACCGGCTATCTCAGCGCTCTTATCCCGGCTGCCGCCATCAACAAATAAGAGCTCCGCCTTTAGGGAGAGCTCTTTGAAATACTCGCCCTTCGCGCAGAGTATCTTCTCTTCGTTATAAATAGGAATTACAACACTTATCATGTTAGGAAAGCGTAAAAAAAATTCCGTTACCCGAGAAGCTTAACCAAAGCCATGAGGCCCAGGCCTAGCAAAAAGGTCAAAAGGGCCATGTTGGCCCTCTTCGTGTTCTTCTGTTTATGCAATTCAGGAATGCTGGGATGCTCCGTATCTCTATTTACTTTTACGCCAGTAGGCGCCGGTCCAGTCTATCTCTTTTATCTCGTCCTCTAAGCCATTCTCTTTTCTGTAGTCGCCGACCGCCTTTCGGCAGGTCTCCATGGCCCCATAGTCGTCGATTATGACATATCCTCCCACTGAAAGTTTCGGATAGAGACTGCTTAGAGCATCTATTGTGGAGCCGTACATATCTCCATCAAGGCGCATCACGGCCAGCCTCTTTATAGGGGCTTTAGGAAGAGTATCCTTGAACCACCCCTCGATAAAGCGCACCTGGTCATCCAGCAATCCATATCTCGCAAAATTGGCCTTGACTACATCGAGGGATACGGCTATCTCCTTAGATCTATAGAGCGTGTCGCCAACGTCTTCCGGATACTTTTCCAGATCCGGCTCGGGCAATCCTTCGAATGAATCAGCTACCCAGACAAGACGGTCTTTTACACCGAAAGCATTGAGCGCCGCCCGCATGAATATAGTCGCCCCCCCGCGCCATACGCCAGTCTCTATCAGGTCACCGGGAATATTATTTTTTAAGACATCCTCTATGCAGAACTCTATATTCTCTAGCCTCTTTAGGCCTATCATAGTATGGGCTATCGGCGATCGGTCTGAACCGGTCTCTCTCTTATCGGTATCCATCGGCAGAGGCTTGACCACCTGCAAACCACGGGTGCGCAACATATCAACCGCTTTTCTCTTTAAGGGATTCTTCTTGGGGGAATATACAGATACTTCGCTGTCTCCGTAGATGCTGTTTATAAGGCAACTTTTCATCAGATCTAGATAAGATCTTTGTAAGTCATTCATGTGGCTATTCGGCCTTATCTGTGGGAAAGCTTAATAGGACCCGAATGTTATCCAGCAATTTAGTTTCTTCGAATAGTTTAGTATGGGCAACGGGTTTTGTTATATAGAAATTC
>JAZFTF010000141.1:0-5782 GCA_036446495.1 Candidatus Omnitrophota bacterium
GATCTAAACGACGATGAGCTTGAAAATTTATATTTTAGGGTCTTGAGTGAATCCAGCAGGTTAAACGCAGAGAGGATTTTAGGTGAACTGGGGCGCATAAGAGAGACACAGCGCCTTATACAAGGGGCGCCTCGCCCGCCTAGGTCGCCGACAATTCCTAGCGCGTATCGGCCACCCACGACTCCAAACACACCATCTGCCCCTTCTCTGCCGGCTAAGCCTTTTCAACCGGTAATGCCTCCTAAATTGCCTAATAGGCCTCGAACATCCACTCAGCCTCAAGCGCCTATCCAACCACCTCAATTACCGGCGTTGCCGACGAGAAGGTAGGAGGGCTATATGAATACCATTCTTGTTGGGGCTCAGTGGGGGGACGAGGGTAAGGGTAAGATAATAGATATCCTATCCGAGAATGCGGATTTTATAGTCCGGTATCAAGGAGGCAATAACGCCGGCCATACCGTATGCGTAAACAATAAAGAGTTTATCCTGCACCTGATACCTTCGGGGATACTCCACAAGGGCAAGAAATGTATCATTGGAAACGGTGTCGTAGTCGATCCCGAAGCCCTCATAAAAGAGATAAACCACCTGAAGAAATATGGCGTAGACGCGGATAAGAACCTTCTTATAAGTGATAGGGTGCACATAATATTTCCTTACCATAGGCTGCTCGACGCTCTTCGGGAAGAGAAGAAGAAGAACGGCAAGATCGGGACGACAAAACGCGGTATAGGTCCATGCTACGCCGACAAGGTCAACCGCTGCGGAATAAGAATGTCAGATCTTCTTAATAAAGACCTCTTTTGTAAAAAACTAAAAGAGAATATAAAAGAAAAAAACGAGATACTGCGTAAGATATATAAGCACAAGGGGTTCTCCTATAAAGAACTATGCGAAAGATATCTGGGGTATGCCGACATAATACGTAATAATGTCACTGATACGGCCCTGGTCCTAAGCGAGGCCGTAAAGAGAGGCAAGGATATACTCTTTGAGGGGGCCCAGGGCACGCTCTTGGATATAGACCACGGGACATACCCGTTTGTTACATCATCAAATGCCATTGCCGGAGGGGCGTGCGCCGGTGCGGGTGTAGGCCCTATAAATATAGACAAGATCATAGGCGTGGTTAAAGCTTATACTACAAGAGTTGGCGAAGGGCCGTTTCCCACTGAGTTTAAAAAGACGCTTATGGATAATATCCAAAAGAAAGGCAAGGAGTTCGGCGCTACTACCGGCAGGCCCAGAAGGTGCGGGTGGTTCGACAATGTTGTTGCGCGCCATTCTGCAGTCATAAACGGCCTGACTGAAATAGCCCTTACGAAACTCGATGTGCTGGATGATCTTAAAGAGATAAAGATATGCACTTCTTATAAATATAAAGGCAAACCGGTAGGCACATTTCCGGCCGATATAGAGATATTGTCGGGCTGTAAGCCGGTCTATGAAAGCATGCCTGGCTGGCAGAGCGATACGACGGATTGTAAAGAATATGCTGACTTGCCGGCCAATGCAAAGAGATATTTAGAGAGATTAGAAGAGCTTATGGGTGTCAAGATCGCTATGATATCCGTGGGCTCTAAGAGGAGAGAGACTATAGCAAGGTAATAGCGTGTCTCGGTTAGCGGTGCGCGGTTAGCGCCGAAAACCGAAAAATCGATTCAAGGAGGAGTAATGCAGTTCGATTTATTATGGCTTGCGCCAATAAGTTCAGTAGTAGCTCTTTTATTTGCGGCTTATCTTGTATTTTTTAGAATATTAAAACAACCGCGCGGGACGCAGGAGATGATAGAGATACAAGACGCTATTAAAGAGGGCGCCCATGCTTACATAAAAAGGCAGTACGGTATATTGCTTATATTCTTCGTAATAATGGTCTGCCTTTTAAGTGTTCTTGTTATGAACGGCTATCTCCCGTTCTTTGTACCCATAGCTTTTGTTACTGGAGGGTTCTTTAGCGCTCTAGCCGGATATATAGGGATGTGGATAGCCACCAGGGCCAATGCCAGGACGACTGCCGCCGCGAAGATTAGCCTGAACGCCGGCCTGCAAGTCTCTTTTTCAAGCGGTACGGTAATGGGGATGTGTGTGGTCGGGCTGGGCCTTCTTGACTTAAGCATTTGGTATTATGTCCTTAATTATTATTACAACCATATAAATGTGGTATTGGACCAGACGCTCAAGCTCCAATATATAACAAGCACCATGTTGACATTCGAGATGGGGGCGAGCTCGGTGGCGCTCTTCGCCCGTGTAGGCGGAGGCATATTCACCAAGGCCGCGGATGTCGGAGCGGATCTTGTAGGCAAGATCGAAGCGAATATTCCTGAGGATGATCCCAGGAACCCTGCTGTCATAGCTGATAACGTGGGGGACAATGTCGGAGACGTAGCGGGCATGGGGGCGGATCTCTATGAGTCTTATGTAGGGTGTATAGTCGCGACGATGGTTCTCGCTGTGGCCGGTGGATTCGGCCTTAAAGGAGTGACCGTCCCTCTTATAATGGCTGCTGTAGGAGTGCTCTCAAGCATTGTAGGTACATTCTTTGTCAGGGCAAAAGAGAAGGCCGAACAAGGCGAACTCCTTATGGCGTTAAGGAAGGGTATATTCTTAAGCGCCGGGCTTATAGCCGTCTTCTCGTTTTTTATAATCAAGTACACGCTTGGCATGCAGCATATAGGGATCTATTGGGCGATCATAACAGGTCTCTTGGCGGGCATAATAATAGGTTTCTCTACAGAGTATTTTACATCTGCCAGATATAAACCTACAAGGGACCTTGCAGCTTCTTCACTTACCGGCCCGGCGACCGTAATAATAAGCGGTTTATCAATAGGTATGCTTTCGACTGCCGTGCCTGTGATTACGATAGGTGTAGCGATAATGGCCAGCTACTTTCTGGCGGGCATGGGTGTGCACGAGGCCTTGAAGTTCAACGCGGGACTGTACGGGGTCGGTATAGCGGCAGTCGGGATGCTGAGCACGCTCGGTATTACACTTGCGACGGATGCTTACGGGCCTGTAGCGGACAACGCGGGTGGCATAGCCGAGATGTCTAAACAACCCGCTTATGTGCGCGAACGCACCGATGCGCTCGACTCTCTGGGAAACACGACCGCAGCTACCGGTAAGGGCTTCGCGATAGGTTCCGCCGCGCTTACAGCCCTGGCCTTGATAGCCGCTTTCAAGCACGAGATAGAACTGTTAGGCGCCAGGGTGTCATTGAGCCTTATGGACCCGCCTGTGCTTGTCGGTGTTTTTGTCGGGGCGATGCTTCCTTTTCTATTCTCATCCTTGACTATGCAGGCTGTTGGAAGAACCGCAGGGGCCATAGTGGTCGAAGTGAGAAGGCAGTTTAAAGAGATAAAGGGGATCATGTCCGGGAAGGTAAAACCTGACTATGCCCAATGTGTAAGCATATGTACCAAGGCGGCCCAGAAAGAGATGATATTGCCTGCGATCTTGGCGCTCGTCTCTCCTGTAGCGATCGGACTCCTATTGGGCGTAGGTGCGGTAGTCGGACTTCTAGTCGGGGCGCTCGCTACCGGGTTCGTTATGGCCATAATGATGGCCAATGCCGGAGGCGCGTGGGACAACGCCAAGAAGTTTGTGGAGAAAGGCGCTTACGAGGGCAAAGGGTCACAGCAGCATAAGGCGCTTGTGGTAGGCGATACCGTGGGCGATCCTTTCAAGTATACGTCAGGCCCGAGTATTAATATATTGGTAAAGCTTATTTCGATGGTAGCGGTAGTCTTCGCGTCATTCATAGTAGCGAATACATTGATGAAATAAATATAAAAGTTAAAAGTCAGGAGTCCGGGGTCCGGAGAGCAATATGGAAAAGACCGCCTTTAAAAAATTATTTTTTAAAAAGGTATTTTTCTCCTGGTCTATTGACTCTCGACTCCGGACTATGGACTCAACATATGAAGATGAATAAAACCGAGTTGCCCCGGCACATAGCGATCATTATGGACGGCAACGGCAGGTGGGCGCGGATGCGCGGCCTGCCCAAGATGGTTGGGCACAGGGAAGGTGTGGAGTCGCTTCGGGATATCGTGACCTACTGCCGGGAGACCGGCATAAGTATACTCACCGTATATGCTTTTAGCACAGAGAACTGGAAGAGGTCGAAGAGAGAAGTGGATACGCTCATGGGCTTCGTTAAGAAGTATCTGGATATTGAGCTTAAGAATTTCAAGAAGAACGAGATACGCCTGAATTTCATAGGCAGGCTCAATGAGCTCCCCCCTTCAGTGGAGAGAGATATAAGAGCGGGGATGGACCAGACCAAGGGATATTCGAAGATGCTCTTCAACATAGCTTTGAATTATGGCGCCAGGAGCGAAATAGTCGACGCCGTAAACGAGATATTGAGGGAGAGACACAAGAGTGTGGACGAAGAAGGGTTCGCGAGTTTTCTTTATACCAAAGGACAGCCGGACCCGGATCTCCTTATAAGGACGAGCGGAGAGATGAGGATATCCAATTTTTTATTATGGCAGCTCTCTTATTCTGAGCTCTATTTTACAGATAAACTATGGCCTGAATTCAGAAAAAAGGATCTAGCGAAGGCCATAGAGATATATCAAAACAGAAAGCGCCGTTATGGGGGTTGACGTGATACCATGAAGACATTTGTAAGCAGGCTTTTGAGTTCAGCGGCTTTTGTATCGCTCGCGATATTTTCAGTATTCCTGGCGCCCAGGTGGTTCTTCTCGCTAGTGGTTACTGTCCTTATAGGTCTGGCTCTTTATGAATTCTTTACCATGGTTGAGAAGAAAGAGCTCTTTGTGTATAGGTATTTCGGGATCGCACTGGGTATCCTTGTCCCTATTGCTATGCACCTGAGTATGGGCGGAATAACACAGGATATAGAACCTCTTCTTATCGTCATAATATGCCTCTTTACGGTCATGGTACAGATGACGCGCCCCGACAACTCTCAGGCGATAAAGAGGATGTCTGTGACGCTCTTCGGCATATTATATATAAGCTGGTTCTTCTCATTTATAATAAAGATCAAATTTCTTCCTCATGGAGCGATGCTTGCGGCATTCCTGATAGCCGTGACAAAAGGCGGAGATATGGGAGCTTACGTGACAGGCAGCATATTGGGTAAGCATCCTTTGATACCCAGGATAAGCCCTAAAAAGTCGGTAGAGGGGTTTATAGGCGGATTATTGATCAGTTTCTTTATAGCATTTGCTTTCCGTGGGGCATTGAGCTTCATACCACTCTATCATATACTGATACTGGGGGCGTTGCTGGGCGTATTGGCTCAGATGGGGGATCTATCCGAATCATTGATAAAACGTGACTGCGGGGCCAAGGATACAAATATGATATTCCCCGGACTGGGAGGCTCCCTCGACATTTTAGACAGCCTGCTGTTTACCACCCCGGTATTCTATTTTTACGCAAAGACATTTTTTTAAAAATATGAAGAAGATCGCTATACTAGGTTCTACGGGTTCTGTAGGCATAAATACGCTAAAGGTCATAGCGAAACATCCCGATAAGTTCAAGGTCACGGCCCTATCCTGCAACTCGAACGCCGAGCTTCTCGCCAAGCAGGCGAATAGATTTAAGACGAGGCTTCTGGCGATAAACGATCTATCCAAGATAAAAACGCTTAAAGATGGGTTAAGCTCATCGCTGGGCAAAGTCCGTATCTTAGGCGGCCCGCAGGGGCTTGAGGAGCTGGCAAAGATATCGGATGCCCATATTGCTGTAATGGCCGTATCGGGGAGCACTTCGCTTGTGCCCTTGATAAGGG
>JAZFTF010000142.1:0-6462 GCA_036446495.1 Candidatus Omnitrophota bacterium
GTATTTATATCATAAACCTTTGTGAAAAGTATTACGCCTTTCTTATCTATGACAAATAGCGCTCTCTCTGATACAGCGTCTGAGCGAAACACTCCGTAGAGAGACGCTACCCTTCCTTTATACTCACTTAAAGCATACGTCGTCCTTAAGACAGGCGATACTGCCGGGAGCTTAAAGTCAGGGGCTTCGTCTCCGATATTAAGCTTAGGAGTGCTCGCTGTAGGCTCCAGCTTTCCGACATGAAATATAAGGCGATCAAGGGTATTATCCGATCCTTCATCCTCTTGCCTTTCTCGGGCCATCCTCTCCTCAGACATGTGCTCTGTATAAATACCCGGACCAGGATCAGACATTCCGGTCCCCACGGCATCCTCTTCCTCGCCTAATAGTCCTGCTTGGGCAAACAAAGCGTTACAAGATAAAAATAATATAGCTACTGCCAAATATAGTGACTTGCGCATAGATACCTTCCTTTTCATATACTGCTATTAAAATTTGTGCTCTATGGCCGCTTTTGGGCCTTTCCATCGCAGTTTCGTCTCGGTCCCTTCGTCTCTGGGCTTTGATTCATCCTTTTCTCTCTTATACAGGGTCCATGAACACCCCGCTGTAAAAGAGAGTGCTATTATAATCAATATAGATATGATCTTTTTCATACTTATTTTATCTTTTGCGGATCACAGAGGTGTTCCGCCTTTACCGCTGTGCGGCCGCAACTGTTACATATATAGGAAAGCTCTTTTACCTTGTCGCTACAGAGATGCCGCGGATTCGGTATAAGGGCGCCGCACCAGTCGCATTTCTCGTCTTTCTTCTCTGTGGGAACACACAAGTGTCCGTCCTCAGTGGGTTTATTGCATGTAGAACATACGTGCTCTTTCGGCATTATCTCCTCCCTTAACCATAAATTCCGGTAATCATGTTATAATGTATATCAAAGCGCGTCACGTCTCTTTTTTGGCTCTGATTCAGTATCTTATATAAGGTGCGAACGCGGCCCTGATCTTAGCTGGTAATCCTCTACGTCTTTTATTACCTTGTTCATCATGTCCACGGCAAGGTTCGGGTACCGCCCTATGGCAGTCTCTCCGGATAGCATGACATGAGTCGCTCCATCTAATATGGCGTTTGCTACATCACTTACCTCTGCCCTTGTGGGCAGACGCTCTTCGGTCATGCTCTCAAGCATCTGTGTCGCCACGACCACGGGTTTTCCGGCAAACGAGCACTCCTCTATTATCTCTTTCTGTATAACGGGAACCTTATAGATCGGGACAGATATCCCCAGGTCTCCACGGGCCACTATGATCCCGTCCGTCTCTTTTATGATATCCCCTAGATTTTCCAGCGCTTCTGTGCACTCTATCTTGGCAAATATCTTACAGCCATCGTTTCGTGGTTTAACGATCTTTCTTAGGTCTTTTACGTCTTTGGCCGTCCTTACAAATGACTGCGCGATATAGTCAGGTTTATATTTAAATGCGGCCTTTAGATCGCTCTTGTCTTTGTCTGTGATAGAGCTAAAAGGAAAACGTACCCCCGGAAGGTTCATGCCCTTGTGTTCCTTTAAGACCCCGTCCGTGACCGCCTCCACATACAATCTCTTCTTACCTCGATCTTTGACCTTAAAGACAATCTTACCGTCGTCCACAAAGATAGAGGTGCCTCTCTTGATGATATTTAACGGTCCTCGATAATTAAACGGGATCTCGGAAGGGCCTTTGGCACGATCTGCCTGGACCAGGTAAAATCTATCCTTCCTTTTAAAAACTATGGGTTTTGGGAGGTCGCCTATCCTTATGCGGTACCCCTCGAGGTCCTGCATGATCTTTACCGACCGCCTCATCTTCTTGTTGAGGCCGCGGATCGATACGATCCTTTTGATCTGTTCCGCGTGAGTACCATGTGAGAAGTTTAGGCGCACGATATCGAGGCCGCTTCTTATCATCTTCCTCAATACCGCGTCCTTCTCGCTGGAAGGCCCCAGCGTAGCTATGATCTTTGTTCTAACCATATATTTTTAATCTCTCCTAAAAAATCTTTCGTACAATCCTTTAATTCGCAAGCCCGCGGGCTTGGCCGTTCTTTCGTCGAGCCAGTTTAGCATGACAGGGTATACTTCCTTTTCGGACATCTTACCTAATAAAACATCGGAATGACCGTAATCGGCAGAATAACCGTTCTCTTTTGAGAATATCACAATCCTTCTATCTAAAGATGAGACGGCATGGTAACAGCCTATGACCGCGTCCTGATCTACAAAACCGTCTCTGCCGCCCGCCATTACCATTACAGGTATCGTTATCTTGTCTAGATTTGCCGTGTAATCATATTGTTCTTTACTCAACACACTCGATAGCATCCTTCCTTCCCGGATGGAGCGGGAGAATTGCCTGATAACGCCGGATGACGTATCTTCTATGCATGTTCTGAAAAGCCGGGCGACCGCCTCCTTGTGCATGTTTTCTCTATCCAAGAGCAACTCTTCCATCGGATACTTTACCGCCCCGAATGTAATGCTTCTAAGATCACCGGCGACTTTTGTGTTTACTATAAGAGAAGCTGCCAGGATCTCTTCCTGGTCGGCTATCTTTTGAAGCTGGGGGGTCAATGGGCTGGTCATGACTACCATGGATCCTATAGAGATAAAACCCGCTATTCTTTCCTCGCCTTCGGTCTCAAGATAGCCAAACATTATGATGCTGCCCATGCTGTGGCCTATCCAGTAAACCTTGTCGAATCCCGATCTCTCGTGTACATAATCGACTATAGCGGGTACATCTTGATGGATATGGTCATCTATGGTCCAGGTTCTTTTTGTCACGTCCTTAGCTGTCTTAGTGATCATCCGAGCAAGATTCCCAGGCCTCAACCTTGTAAAATCTTTCAACCCCGCAGCGAGGGTCTTAGAGCTTAAGCCCGAGCCTCTTAGAGACGGCGACCATACATCGTATCCGTTTTTAGCGAGATAACGGGACAAGGATGACCTCGGGTCAATATCCCAGAAGATGTTGTTGAAATTAAAACCGTGGCAGAGGATCACCGCGCCTTTAGGCTGTTTATCGGTATCTGCGAATAGGTATCTCCTGATCGAGATCTCCCAGCCATCTTTTGTCGTGGTTATATGTTCGGTAATAGAGAGCTTACCGGCATTCGGTTCCTGCGACTCCGCGTCAGCACCTATCAAAAATACGGATAGCACAGATAGTAGTAATATCTTTAGATTCCGGTATTTGCCTTCGGCAAAACCGGAATGACATCTATTTACCATCGTGGTCTTTTTCATTTTTAGTATTACCCGTTAACATTACCTTTCCCTTCGGCTGATTGTTGCGCAGCAAGGTTTCTAAGCCAGTCATTATCATGTCCTGCGCCCCAATAGAGTGTCGTATGCGGGAAGGGTATCTCGATACCAAGCTCGTCGAACCTATTCTTGAGCCTTCTCCTAAACTCTCTCATGACATCCCACTGCTTGATGGGAAGCGTCTTTATGCGGAATTTTATAATGACCGCGGAGTTCGCGAAGTCATCAACCCCGAGCATCTCGAGATCATTTAATATAAGCCTCCCGTAATGTGAGTCGTCTCTCATCTCTTTTCCGACGTCTTTTATGACCTGCATCACCTTATCGACATTCTCTTTATAGGCGACGCCGATTTCTAAGAGGGCTTGCGCGTATCCTTTGGTGTAATTCACTACTGTCTTTATCTCTCCGTTGGGCACTATGATCACCCTTCCCGCGAGGTCCCTTAAGGTCGTTATCCTTAAGTTTATATCCTCTACCAGGCCCCCATACTCGCCCAACTTGACGACATCGTGTATCCTATACTGGTCCTCGAGCAGGATAAATATACCGTTTATGATATCGCGTATCAGATACTGACCTCCAAAACCGAAGGCCAAACCTACGATACCGGCGCCGGCGATCAAAGGGGCCGGGCTAAAGCCAAAATTCTCGAGCGTAAAATAGATCACGAGAATGACTATGATTATGTTTCCCAGCCAGCTAACGAGTTTTGAAAGGGTCCTCATCCTCAACGTTATCGCGTCTTCCCTGATGACCGTCTTATTGCTTAAGATCTTCTCAAAGCTGCGCAGCGAAAATTTCAACAACAGAAAGAGAATAAAGCCCATAATAAATATCGGGACCGCCCTCACCATATTTTCGATGACGCCCCTCTCGCCGGCCTTCTCTAATTTTATATCATGGAGCTTATTTATGAGAGTATTTATCTGGGTCTGCTGCCTATCCAGCTTCTCTCTTACTATTCTCTCTTTTTTCTCTATAAAGCCCAACTTCTCTTTATATATATCAGCCTCTTGTTCCAGCTTCTCGGCCTCGACAACAAGCTTCTCGGCTGCTTTCTTAAGGGCGGCGTCATCTTTTATTTCCGCCTCTCTTTTTAGGATCTCAGCCTCTTTTTTGGCAATCTCGGCTTCCTCGGATTTTATTTTTGCTTGTTCTTCGGCTATTATTTTCTCTTTTTCCACAAACTCCGCTATCTTCTCAACCTCTTCGACAGACTCCTTTTTCTCTTTTATAGCCTCTTTCGTCTCTTGCGCTTTGGCTTCGAGCTCTTCTACCTTCCCGCCGCCGGTTTGGGCAAAGACAACTGCATTAAAAGAGAGTACCAGTCCTAGGCATATTACGCATAATAACGTATTTTTTATTCTTCTATTCATACCTGTCCTCTTGTTTTTTGTTTCTTTTATCTTGCGTGGTCACTTTTGTGTTAACGATATCTTCCATTTCTTTTTTACATCGATATGGTATAGCTTGTCTCGTATCTCTATCGGGATCGCGAATGTGCTCTTTGCCCTGCCCTGGATAAATATCGTAATAGTGTTCTTTGTTATAGAGAGATATATCCAGTGCTTCCTGTAAAAAATCTTAAATTTTACATTCTCCCAGCTCCACGGCAAAGCCGGGTTTATCTTTACCCTGTCATCCAGGATCTCTACGCCGGCAAAGGCCCTGAAGGCTATATCTATAGAGCCGCCCATGACGCCTACGTGTATGCTCTCGCGGGTCGTGCCGCCCTGAGTATCGTGGATATCAGACTTTAAGATATTTATAAACCATCCTCTCGACTCTTCTCTCATCCCCAGGAGATGAGAGATATAACAGTGGACCACCTTGCTAAGCGAAGAGCCATGCGATGTCCTGGCCGAGTAGTAGTCATAATTCTTCTTTAGCGTGTCTTTTGTGAATCTATAGCCGAGCCTCGATATCAAGTTCTCCACTTCATGGAGCGGGAAGAGATAGAATATCATAAGGACATCGGCCTGCTTGGCCAATTTATAATGATCGGGGGATTTCCCCTCTGATTTTAATATCCTGTCCAGCCTCTTTATGTTGTCATATTTTTTTTGGTACGCAGACCAATCAAGCTCTCTTAGGTCGAAAAATCCATCAAACTGGCTTATTACACCATCGTCATTTATGATGAGGTTCATCTTGAAGGTAATGTCTCTCCATAGATCAAGCTCTTCCTTGTCCAGCCCCAGGGCTCTTTCGAGCCTTGCCCTGTCACGTTTCGGCAGGATCTCCAGTGCCTTTTCCGCTTTAAGTAGGGTCCAGACGATGAAGAGATTTGTGTAGCTATTGTCCTTAATGCCCGGTTTTGGTGAACCGGGATACTTCTCGTGAAATTCATCGGGGCCCATGATGCCTTCGGTGTGATATCTATTGTCTCTGCGGCTGTACTTCACCAGGCTCGCCCCAAACTTAGCTATTGATAATAGCATCTCGGCGCCATAATGCCTGAGAAACTTTAAGTCCCTGGTCTTCTGCCAATATTGCCATACGTTATAGGCTATGGCGAACGATATATGCCTCTGGATGCGGCTATTATCCATGCCCCATTTACCGGATTTGGGATTGAGGTGTATCTCTTGCGTCTCTTCTTCTCCTGTAGATGCGCTCTGCCAGGGAAACATCGCCCCTCTATACTTATTCTCTTTGGCGTATTTTCTTGCTCGGGGCAGTCTTCTATAACGGTACATAAGAAGTGATCTTGATATCTCAGGATAGTGGAGATCGAAAAGGTGCATCACGAAGACATTGTCCCAGAAGATATGCCCCCTGTAGGGCTCACCGTGTAACCCTCTGGCCGGAAGGCCCGCGTCGATCTTGGTGCTATGGGGAGAGGCTGTCTGGATAATATGGAATATATGAAACCTCAATATGGCCTGCGAAAAAAGATCCCCCTTGATCTCTATGTCGAACCTTCCCCATAAGGCGGCCCACGTCATTGTATGGGGCCCCAGCAGCGCGTCGAACCCCTGCGCTTTCTTTATAGAACTGACAGCGTGTGAGAGCGGGTCCTTTACCCCGGCGTCCTTAGAGGTAAAGATGGAGACTACCTTCTCTATTGTATAGCTCTTCTTCTTTTGCACTTGTATCCTGAATTCCTGGAATATCTTCTTTCTCTCCTTCGTCAATATCTCTCTGGAAGGCCT
>JAZFTF010000143.1:0-2855 GCA_036446495.1 Candidatus Omnitrophota bacterium
TTTAAAATTTATCATAATAAATCTCGTTCGTATTAATTCCCTTTGAAGCAAGAACTCCTATCGCCGCGTCGATCATGGGAGGTGGGCCGCATAGATACGCTTCCTGATTTTTATTATACTTTAAGTGTTTATGCATAACCTGTGTGATAAACCCAGTCTCTCCGTTCCAGTTATCCTCCGGAATAGGCTCTGAAAGGGCCGGGATAAACTTAAAATTATCATACTTCTTTTCGAAAGATTCAAGCTCTTTTGTGTAAAAAAGATCCTTTTTCTGCCTTGCGCCGAAAAAGTATGTTATCTTTCGCTTGGAACCTTTTTCCAACAGGTGGTTAACTATTGATTTTATAGGGGCCATGCCGCAACCGCCTCCAACACATACTATCTCTTTTTCAGATTCCTCATGTAGGAAAAACTCCCCGTATGGCCCTGTTAGATATATCTCATCACCTTCTTCGAGAGACTCGTGCATATATGACGAACAGAGCCCTCCCGGAACGAGCCTCACCATAAGCTCTACTCTGTCGGTAATCCTTGGATGCGAAGCGAGTGAATAGGCCCTGAATTCGTTAGTGTCGGGAATGCAGAACTGAACATACTGTCCGGCCTTAAAGTGAATCGCATTCGGATCTTCAAGCTTAAAGACATAGCGCTTAATATCGTGTGTTAAATCTTCGACTTTTTCCACTACAGCCTTAAACCGCTCGGCCGCGAGGAGATCTTCCGGTATCACAAGTTCAATATCGCGCTTTACCTTCACCTGACAAGCAAGCCTGACCGAATGAAGGATATCCTGCTTTGTAAGATACGGCGTCTCTGTCGGAAGAATAGGCCCGCCGCCTTCTAATACCCTCAGCTTGCAATAACCGCATGTTCCTTTTCCGCCGCACGCGGACGGCATGAAGATCTTGTTATCGATCAGATATGAAAGAAGCGGTGTTCCTCCGTCAACCAGCAATTCCTTATCCTTGTTTATTACAATCTTACACTCTCCGTAACTGGCTATAAATTTATCGGCGAACGCAAGAAGCGCCGCTAACGCGGATGATATCAGAACCATAACCAAAACAGGAACAGCAAATGTCATATTATTTCATCCCTACCATTCCGGCGAACCCCATAAAGGCGAGAGCCATTATACCCGCAATGATCATAGTTATCCCCGGACCTTTAAGTGGCTTCGGAATATCTGAGTAAATAAGTTTACTTCTTATGCCGGACATCGCTATTATCGCGATCAACCAGCCTACACCGCTCCCGAAAGCAAAGACTACGCTCTCGACATATGAGTACTCGCGAAGTATCATAAACAATGAGAGCCCCAGTATCGCGCAGTTTACTGTTATCAGCGGCAGGAAGACCCCCAGCGTTACCTGCAATACCGGAAGATATTTCTCAGTCACCATCTCAACAAACTGCACAAGGGCAGCGATCGTTATAATAAACAGCACATAATATAAATATTCTACCCCTAACGGGACAAGGATCTTATAGTAGATCGGCCAGTTTATAGCTGCCGTGACAGTCATCACAAATATCACCGCCACCCCCATCCCAAAGGCGGTCTTTATATTTCTCGAAACTGAGATAAACGGGCACATACCCAAAAAATACGTGAGCGCTATATTATGCGTAAAGAGCGTTGCGAAAAATATCATAAATAATTTCATTGCGTCTCCTCGTTACGTTAGGCATCTATGTCTAACGTACCTCGCTAAACTGTGTCATCGTATGACTTCTGCAGAAAACGGACCACCCATATAAATACACCGAGTACCAAAAAAGCACCCGGCGCCATGATCATGATCACCCAGCTTGTCCACTCAGGACCAAGAATATTAAAGCCAAATAGGGATCCAAATCCGAGCAACTCCCTGACAGCGCCTATAATTAAAAGCGCTGCTGTATAGCCGCAGCCGGCTCCAAGGGCATCGATAAAAGAAGCCATCGGTTTATTTATAGAGGCAAATGATTCGGCCCTGCCCATTATGATGCAATTTGTTATGATCAATCCGACATACGGCCCCATGGCCTCGCTTATATCAGGAAAAAAAGCCTTAAGAGATCGGTCAACTAAAATAACGGCTGTGGATATAACGATCATATAAACGATCATCCTGACTCTTCTGGGGACTATATCTCTTATACAAGATATAGAAACCGAGCTAACAACCATCGCAAACGTAACCCCAAGCCCCATAGCCACACAGTTGGCTAGCCTATTTGTAACTGCCAGCGTGGAGCATATGCCAAGCACCATCCTGCAGATAGGATTATCATTCCAAAGGGTATTAAGAAAGATTCTTAAATAACTCCTAAGGGCAAATACCAGCTTTATTTTCTTCTTCTTTTTACCTACCTTCATATTCCTCTCTAAATAACTTGACGCCATCGTTGATTATCTTTTTAAAGGCCTTACTCGTCATCGTGGCTCCGGTTATAGCATCGACCGTGATCTCGGGTCGTGTCCGTCTACCCTTAAACTGCTCCTTAAATTCATCTTCGGCAATCCTGCCTCCCAAGCCCGGAGTCTCTTCCTGGTGAAGGATCTGGATACCCTGCACTATATCAAGCCTAGGATTAAGGGCCACAAGAAAAGAGATTGGACCCCAAAAACCCGGCCCATTCACCTCAAACGCAAGACCTGAAAGCCTTATCTTATCATTGTAAAGATAAACTATTCTCTCTTTTATTCTTTTCTGCTGAATTCTTTCGCTAAAAACATCGGATATCACTTCCGCTTTATACGCTATATCAAAGACATTCAAAACACTTCTTTTCAATTTAATCTCTTTATTTAAAGCGATTCTTTCCCGCGTGCATAGATTGATAGCTGTAAGAAGGCTGGCGGATATGCC
>JAZFTF010000144.1:0-3173 GCA_036446495.1 Candidatus Omnitrophota bacterium
TGCTGCGCTACACCCAGAAGGTGTTTTGGCAATATGGTCAGCTGGCCCGGATGAAATATTTGTGAAGCTTTTGCAAAAGGCCAAATTCAAGGTCAAAGAAACGTATGTGCCTAAACGTAGTGGACGTAAACGTGGCGGGCAAGCGGTTGTGTGGATTGCCACGAAACATGAAGATGCGACGATTTAGATAATAAGTGCCAAGTTTCATAAGAGGGTCAACACTTTTTGTTTCATTAGATCATAGACACCTATCCAATATCTTTTTTAAGGCTTATATTGATATAGGTGTAAATATATTTAATTCGCAAATCAAAAAGTTGCGAAACTCGTCCAATATGGGGAGTCGCCATTTCTAACCCTATGTGATAAAATATGTTGCAATTGGTTTTTGTCTGGGATATACTACTGGTGTTCGGCAGGTTAATCGAATAACAAAGGAGGAAGTATGGGGTTTCAAGGCGGTGGTGGATTTGGTGGACGAGAGATGCATAAGGCGACTTGTGAAGAGTGTAAAAAAGAATGTGAAGTCCCCTTCAAGCCTAGCGGAGACCGTCCCGTATACTGCAAGGAGTGCTTTTCAAAGCGCAAGAACGAAAATCGTTAAAAGCGAGCGAAAAAAACTCCGTCCTATCTTTGCACCTGAAAAGCCAAAACGGGCTTAATAGCCCGGCCTAAAGATGATATCATAAGCCTAAATTCGGCGGCCGGGTGTCGAAACGTGTCAGATACGCGGAGCCAATTTTTGAAACCCCTTGCAGCCAAATAAGTTGCAAGGGCTTTTTGTTTGATGTAGAATAATCCTTGTAGGGTGTTCCAAAGTGGACCGTCACCCTATTGTTATTACTGTTGTTCCTGGAAAGGCCTACAATGATCGACAATAAACATAAAGACCCGCTTCATGGCGTCACTCTTAAGATGATCCTCACGCATCTGGTTGAAAAATACGGGTGGGAAGAGCTGTCTAGAAGAATCAGGATAAACTGTTTTGCAAAGGATCCCAGTATCAAGTCCAGCCTGGTCTTTCTGAGGCGAACCCCGTGGGCCAGAAAAAAAGTAGAGAACCTGTACTGTAAAGGAATATAGCTATTAGAGGATATTAGGGGACAATCAAGAATATGATATCTATAAGAAATATATCTATGCGGTACGGTATTCGAACGATCTTCGCGAACGTGAGTGTTGATGTTCGTGCCGGTGAAAAGATCGGGCTCGTGGGCCGCAACGGCCACGGGAAGACCACACTATTCAGAATTATCGTCGGCGAAGAAGAGCCCGACGAAGGCAAGGTATTTCGGCCAAAAAATTACACTATAGGATATCTCGGGCAGCACTTGAATTTTACAAAGCCTACGGTGCTGGAGGAAGGTTGTGTTGGTTTGGGGCCGGAAGATATCGGAAGTGAATGGAAGGTGGAGAAGATCCTTTCCGGGCTTGGTTTTAGCGAAGAAGACCTTTATCGCAAGCCTTCGGAATTTTCCGGTGGGTTCCAGATGCGCATCGCCCTAACAAAGGTCCTGGTCTCTGAGCCCAATATGCTACTCCTGGACGAACCTACAAACTTCCTCGATATCGTCTCTATACGATGGCTCGAAAAGTTTCTGCGGTCGTGGAAGAATGAGCTGATCGTGATAAGCCATGATAGGGATCTTGTTGACAGCGTAACAACACATATTGTAGGGATAAATCGAGGTTTGGTGCGGAAGATCAAGGGGCCTACCAAGAAATATTATGCCCAGCTATATAGCGACGAAGAGACATACGAGAAGAGGCGCATAGAGGATGAGAAGAAGCACAAGCATGTCATGAAGTATGTAACCAGGTTCAAATCAAAGGCAAGCCACGCCAAGGGTGTCCAGTCCGCCCTTAAGAAGCTCGAGAAGATGGAGAAACAGGAGAAACTTGAGGAGGTCCGCTCGCTCTCCTTTTCGTTCAATCATGCGCCATTCCGCGCCCAGCAGATCTTGGAAGTAAACGACCTTAAGTTTTCATATAATGGTAAGGGGCCATATCTGATAGATGGATTGAATTTTACTTTAAACAGACATGATAAGATATGCATCATCGGCAAGAATGGTAAGGGAAAGACCACGCTCTCAAAATTACTCGCGGGCCTGCTTAAGCCTGTGTGTGGCAGCGTCAAGACACACGCGGGGGTTGTTCCGGCATATTATGAGCAGGCCAATACAGCCGATCTTAACGATGATCTTACTGTAGAAGAAGAAATATCACGAGGTAGCCGCTTCATCGATAAATCACGCGCGCGCGGGATATGCGGCGCTATGATGTTTTCGGGAGACGACGCCGAGAAGAAGGTCGGTGTCCTTTCCGGAGGCGAGCGAAGCCGGGTCCTTATCGGAAAACTCCTAGTGGCTCCTTCCAATGTCCTCTTTCTGGATGAGCCCACGCACCATCTTGATATTGAATCCTGCCAGGCGATGGTGGATGCCGTAAGAGATTTCGAAGGCGCGGCGCTTGTAGTAGCTCACGACGAACATTTTCTGAACGAAGTGGCGACAAAACTTATAGTGTTTAAGAACGATAGGGTCTTTTTTTACCCCGGTAATTACCGGGAGTTCCTGGAGAGGATCGGGTGGGAAGATGACGAGAATCTGCCTCAAGAGGATGCGCAGATAGCTAAGGATACTGAACCGTCAAATCTGCCCGGGGTGCCAGCCGCTACGCCCAAACCAACTCTCCCCCCTACACCGAAACCCAAGATCGGACATGTAAAGAAGGGGCAAAATAAGAAGATAAAAAGAAAGGCCCGCGCAGAGTTTAACGCGAGGAAATTGAGCTGCTTAAAGCCGCTGGAAACAAAGATCAAGAGCTTGGAGGATGAGATAATCTCTTCCGAGGCTATGGCAAAAGAGATGAATAAGGAATTAATGAGGGATTCTCAAAAGGGCGGCCTTGGAGCGCTCCGGAGAAGCGAGTTTTCGAGAAAACTTGGAGAGCTGTCTGAGAATATAGATTCCAGCTACGCCGAGCTCGACATAACAATGCAGACATACGATACCGAGAAACTAAAATTTGATAATGAATAAAGTGTTTTAAAAGAAAGATCATATTAAAATGGGCTATAAAGAGATTTCATTAAAGTTGCCTACTGATTACACAGAGGCGAATTTTAGGAAAAGTATTGAAAAGAAACTAAATATAAAAAAGTTTTCATA
>JAZFTF010000145.1:0-5904 GCA_036446495.1 Candidatus Omnitrophota bacterium
GCCATACAAACCCTTCCCAGTTAATATGGCCTCAATAATAAAACTATTTCACAGTGGATAAATTCGGCCAACCTACGCTGTACAATATGCTGGCAGTCTCACAGCTACGGTTGACCAGCCGAAGCTGCCACATTGATTACATACTGCACAGCGAAGGCTGGCCTTATGACTTGCGTCGCCTTTCAGGCTCCGTAAGTCATGGCCTCATTTACTTTATGCTCCAGCCACCGCTGTCTGATTGGACAGGTGTTCCTTTGGGTGCGTCCTTCTGGAGACGCTTGGCGTAGACCTTCTGGACGCTATGTACAGACGTGCCATTCTTAGACGCTACTCCTTTGTAAATGATCATACGGTCCTTGTTCTCTGCTGACACAAGATTCTGCGCGGACAAACCACCTGCCCCTCTCACAGTAACTAGCCCGGCATTGTCCTCTCCGATAACTCCAGACGCCTGGAAGGACGCCAGCTCCGAATGCCTTGCCCTTCTCCTTAAAGCCGCCTTTTCGATATCAGAGCTTAGCCCCTGTGCATAAGCAGTGGATACGAAAAAGCCAAGAAAACTATGGTCCTCGCCCTTCATTTCGTCACCGCCAGAACCCGACACGATATTTTCTATAGCATCTATGTCTTTCTGGACATGCTGATAGACATCGAGACGCATAGAGATATCTATCTTAATGGGTTCGCTCGGCGCCTTCACCCTGACGGTCGCACAGCCTATGCTAAAGACCAACGCCATCAATAGTAAAACTTTAAATCCTTTCATGTCATCCTCCTATTCCTTGATAAAATCGTGGATCACTATATCAAATGCCCTCTTGCCGGCGTCACCGTTTAACTCGATTTCGAATCTCAGATCTCTTTCATCGAGCGCCACGCTCATCGTACCTATAGTATACTGGTAATTGTTGAAAGTTTCCATCAATAAATCGAGTGCTTGATCTGACCTCATAGCCATATTCTCGAGAAAGCGCGTGTCTTTGATGATGAGTACGCCACCCGGGTCTTTAGTCGAGAATTCGCCGGACATTTCGGTGACGCGAAATGCCATTCCCGAAAGAGAGATATTGCCGCTCAATTTTCCGGTCAGCTGGACCTTTTCGGCAAGCTTGAGATCCTCAACCAAATTGGCCATATTAAGGGCCTCTGAATTGATATCTATAGAAAATCCACCCCCGTGGTCAAAAGCGAGGGTTATCACACCCCGGACGACCCCGTCAAATATCTGGGCCGCGAACGGGCTTACGACCAAGAAAGAATCGACTATCTTTGCGGCCCCGCTCGCGTTAGTAATGAGAAAGTCTTTATATGCTATCTCGCCTATAGTGACTTTTGCCCCGCCTGCGGAGGACCCTTTCATATTCAGGTCCTTCAAGGATACACCGTAAGATTTTAAGATAGGAATGGCAATATCGATCTCTTTCATCTCTTTTTTTTCCGGAGAGAAAGCGAAGGATGCGCGTCCCTCGCACGCGAAACCTTTCATTACTATAAAAAAAAGCGCATCAGAGACCACCGCCTCATCTAATCGAAATAATCCTCCATCTGATATATCCAGCCACCCGATTACGTTTTTCGGATCTTCATCATCGTTATCTATCGCTAATAAGATCTTCTCTACGGATACCTTTTTTATCCTTCCGGTAAAAAGCGCTAAGAGCGAATATTCTATCCTTACATCTTCTATCAAAAGGTCGTAGTATCCTTTTCTCGATATTTCAATAGTTGAGAGTTCTAGAGAACGTGTAGAGAAACGCCCGCATCTTTGTATAGATACGGTGCTGTCTATAAAAGTCTTCTCAAGCCGGGACTCCGCGGTCCTTAAAGCTATATCTCTTCTAAATATCACCAAAAAAGCGCACAATAAGACAAGGGTGAGAATTAATATTTTATATAGTGGCTTCTTAAAACCGGTCATAGGTCCTCTTCTTTTTTCCTACTATAAGTTATAGATACGCGCGGCATTCGCTCGGCCTATCTTCTCTGCTAGGTGTTCCGGAAGCTGGTCGATCATAGCCCAGGTTTCTTCAAAGGATTGAGGATGCGCCCTCTCTTCGCCCTGAACCCCTATGAACTCATCGCTTCCTATCACAAACCGCTCCGGATACTCCTTAAACAGATCCAGCCATTCCTTCTTTATTTTGCCTTCGCCATCGACTATCATGTTATACATGGGTAACCCCATCTTTCTGCGAATGGGCGCCTCTACCCGCAAGGCAATGTATAAGTTGGGATGGGTATTGATCAGCCTCCTGACCAGTTTGACCGTCATATAACCGGTATTGTCCCAGCCGATATGCTGCCAGACTATCTTGGTGTCGCGGTTGTACGAAAGGAGGGCCTCGAACTGCTCTATATTTGGGTGCAAGAAAGACGGATTTTCGATGCTTATACGATTGAGGCCATCCGGGGTCTTCATCCTATTCGGGACCGCCTCCATGTGGATATCTATAGGAATACCTGTACGCGCCGATACATCCGCCAAGACTAATAACATAGGGTGGTCTGCCGCCACTTCGGAGAACGGATGGCCGTCTCTAAATGAAAGGTGTAGTATGGATAGCTCGCCAAAGGCTACTATGCCCGCGTCTACCAGATCTTGCGCCCTCTTATCGAACGCTTCGAGGATCATTGGGGTTATATCTTCTTTGAGATAGCTATGAATAAGGGGATTGAGCACCTTGCCCCCCTCCGCGAGAAAGAGCCTCTTCCTAAACCTCCTCACGCCATCTGAGAGATCAAGGATACCTACTGATATCTCATAGCCAACGACCTGAGGCGGAGGCATGACTATCGCCTTGACAACCCCCACTCTGCTCATCTGGCTTATCAGGTTAGCGCCCGCCAACCGGTAACGCTTTGCCTTTATCTCGTCGCGGTTTTCTACATCGGGGATGCGGCCACAATCTAGGTGAATATGTGTATCTATATACCCTTTTCTGAGATCTGACCAGTTTGCAGAATAAGACTCTTTGGCCACAAAGATAGATACCGCGCATATAAATAAAAACATGCTGGCAATGAAGATAAGAACAGGTCCGGCAGCCCTATTACTCTTTGTCATTGATCCTCTCGCGGAGGTCTTCGAAGCACTTTCTTCTCCGAACGCGCTCTCTTGTACCGCAGCATCTTCTCTTTTGCTCTTTTGGAACGTTTGCGCTTCTGGCGCCTTATCTTCTCTCTCCTCTTCTGTTCTTCGGATATCCTGCCCAGTACGATCGATTCTATCTTATTCGTCAATATCCTCCTGGCGATAAAACGGTTCAGGGCCTGCGAGCGCTCTTTCTGGCACTTGACCTCTATCCCGGTGGGTTTATGCTTTAGGTAGACACAGGTTGCGTTCTTGTTAACATTCTGACCGCCCTTCTTTCCGGAAAAGATAAACTTTTCGATAAGATCCCCTTCTTTTATTCCAAGCGAAGCCATCTTTGCCTTAAGCATCTCGTCCTTATGCGCACTCACGCCAAATCTCATATACCCTCCCCGTGTACTATTGTAATTTTACCTCAAAAACCTCAGTTTTACAATACCTACGTGATATAATACATACATGGAACACAAGATCTATCTCGCGCCCTTATCAGGTATTACGGACCTCTCTTTCCGGCTCATTAGCCGAAAATTAGGGGCCGCGCACTGTTTTTACGAGATGGTCGATTCAAAGGCGACGCTCTATGGCGGCACCAAGAATCTGCGCCTATTAAAGACGCTTAAGAAAGACACCCCTATAGCCGCACAGCTTCTTGGCGCCGAGCCCTCTGTGATGCTGGATGCCGCCCAGAAGCTTATCGCGTTAACAAATATCAGCTTTTTAGATATAAACGCCGCCTGCCCCGCTAGGAAGGTAATAAAGAAGAAGGCCGGCGCCTACCTCTTAAAAGATGCGGCAACGCTCGGCAGGATAGTCACGAAACTGGCCTCACGTCTGAGTGTCCCTATAACCGTAAAGCTTCGAACCGGGTTCTACAAAGAAGACCATAAGGAATGTGTCAAAGTCGCCAAAGTATGCGAGTCAAGCGGCGCATCGACTGTCTTCGTACATGGCAGGACAGTCTCGCAAGGGTACTCCGGAGGCGTCGATTACAGATCGATAAAGGCGATTAAGGTTGCCCTAAATATTCCTGTATTCGGAAGCGGTAATATCTTCGACCATATAACAGCCCGGGAGATGATAGATAAGACCGGATGTGACGGTATCCTCGTGGCGCGGGGCGCGCTCGGCAATCCATGGATCTTCAAGGAGATAAAAGAATATCTCGAAAATGGCAAGATCTTAAAAGCTCCGAGCCTATCAGAGAAGAAGAAAACCCTTAAAGAACACCTCACTCTTATC
Organism: Candidatus Omnitrophota bacterium; assembly: GCA_036446495.1. GTDB lineage: Bacteria > Omnitrophota > Gorgyraeia > JABMRJ01 > JABMRJ01 > JAZFTF01. Next base: position 4,334 of record JAZFTF010000145.1, read on the forward strand.
GAACACTATAAAGATATAGGGCCGTCTAATAAGATAGGCTTCATGGGGAAAATAGCTATGTGGTACTTAAGCGGCCTCTATCAAGCCAGGTCCATACGGGAATCGATATCCAAAGCGAGATCCTATAGAGAATTGGTCGCTGCTATAAATAATGTCTAATCTATCCGTGCACCGGTCCGCACCGCGGGGCGGTGCACGGATTTCGCTCCACGGTGAGACCCCAAAAACAAATGTGGCTCGCTATAAGACTGTGGGCTTCATTGTGTATACGCAATATACCGCCTGACCATACCAAGTAAGTCATCTACACTAAAGGGTTTCATGATATAATCAGTCGCGCCTCGGTGCTCCGCCTTTTCTATCGTTTCGGTCTCTCGTTTTCGCGTGAGCATTATTATAGGCTTATTCTGCGTTTTCGGAGCACTCCTCAACCTGTTGAGGACTTCGAAGCCATCCATGCCGGGCATCATGATGTCCAGGATTATCACCGCGGGATTGTCTCTTTGGGCCATCCTTAAGCCCTCTTCGCCGTCAAGGGCAGTGATCACATCATACCCCTTTGACCCCAGCCAATCCTTGACCAGGTCCAGAATGCCGCGCTCGTCATCTATGACGAGTATCTTGTTTGTGGCTTTGGGAACGGCTTCGTTTATTTTTGTTACTACGCGGTCTGCCGAAACACCGTAAGCCTTTTTCACGGCACTGGTGAGCTCATCTGCTAAAACCTGTTTCTTTGAAAGATCTATAGGCGGGCCTTCCACTGTCACATAAGGCATCTTGTACCTCCTGACGACCTATTTGTAGTCGTCCAGTATCTTTTTAAGGAGTGACCTTTTATCGTGAACTGGAAGCATATCATCCTCTTCCAGGTATTCGTCAATATACTGCGATACATCCTGGCTGTCATGTCCTGAGTGATCGAGACATAAAGCCACATTCGGGGCCTCAACAAATCTCGACACCCTGTTAAACTGGCTGATCCCTCCCCTGTATCCCTCATGATGAAGCGACAAGGATAAGTGTCTCTTGGCACGTGTCACGCCCACATAAAAAAGCCTCTGCTCTTCCTCGATCTCATCATCATCATCGACCGAGAATTTGCTCGGCAGTACCCCGTCCATGAGCCCCATAAAAAATACCGCCTCCCACTCGAGCCCTTTCGCCGAGTGTATGGTCGATACGGTAAGCGGCTTGACATCCAAGTGTTGGGCCGGCCCGATGCTGCTGACTCCCTTGTCCGGAGGCTCGATCGCGAAATCGGCGAGGAGTTCACTTAGGGAATCATACCTTTCCGATATCTGGCGCATCGTGTCGAGATCGTTCGTCCTGAGGTGCCAGTCATCGAACTTCTCGCGCAGTATGGCGTCGTAGTAGTCCTGTATCACTATGAACTTTTCTCCTACGCTAAGCCCTTTTCTCATAGCGGACTTTAGTGCAGCACCCAGCTTCTTCAATCCTAGCATCACCTTAAACTTATTGGCGGGCGATCCCAGGACCGCGCCGACGATGCGCTCCATGCTTCCGGCGGCCATGATCTCTTCGGTAATGATCTCAGCCTTCTTAGGGCCTAT
>JAZFTF010000146.1:0-10828 GCA_036446495.1 Candidatus Omnitrophota bacterium
AACTTACCAAAAAATTCTAAATTTCCCGATCTGGAAAGATGATCTATCCCCAAATACTGATCACTTTTTTGGCCAATCTTATATAGTGTGACATGTTTACGTTCGTAAGACTTTTAATGAGTGTGAGTTGTGAGCGAGTAAAGCGGTCACAGAAAAGACTTGATATTTAAAATGGGTTGTAATACAATATAGCAACATTTAGAGAAGGTGGCGTAGAACAAAATGGAATTTTAAGGTACAGATAGGAGAGAGTATTAGCATATGGTCAAGATCAGCGATCAGATAATCGACGAAAAGAACAGGCAAAAACTGCTTGCGTTAAATAATGACAAGTTAAACAGCGTGGTCGAGGAGTTTGTCGACCGCTGCAAGCCCGCCAAGGTCACCGTTATCACTGACACCAAGGAAGATATCGAGTACGTTAGAAGAAGCGCCGTTGAAAAAGGGGAAGAGAAGCCTCTTAAGATGGAGGGACACACAGTTCACTATGACGGCTATTCCGATCAAGCCCGCGACAAGGCTCGCACATGCGTGTTGCTGGAGCCGGGAGAGAAGATCACCAAGGCGATAAACACCATCGAGCGTGAAGAGGGGCTCAAAGAGATAATGGAGGTCATGGATGGCTGCATGAAAGGAAAAGAGCTTCTCATAAGCTTCTTCTGCCTAGGGCCGAACGACTCACCTTTTTCGCTTTTGGCGTTGCAATTGACGGATTCATTTTATGTTACGCACAGTGAGACTATACTATATAGGTCCGGCTACGAGCAATTTAGAAAGATGAAAGAAAAAGATAATTTCTTCTACTTCATCCATAGCGCGGGAGAGCTTGACGCCAGGAACAATTCCAAGAATGTCGATAAGCGGCGCATATATGTCGACCTGAAAGATGAGAGGGTCCTCACTGTCAACAACCAGTACGCGGGCAATAGCGTAGGTTTAAAGAAGCTGGCCCTGCGGCTGGCCATACATAAAGCGTACAAGGAAGACTGGCTTGCGGAACATATGTTCATCGTGGGCATTCATCCAGAAGGAAAGAAGAGGGTCACATACTTTACCGGCGCCTTCCCTAGCGCGTGTGGAAAGACATCGACAGCAATGGTCCCGGGCCAGACTATCGTGGGTGATGATATAGCCTACATAAAGGTCATGGAAGATGGTATCCCTTACACAGTAAACGTGGAGCAGGGCATCTTCGGGATCATCCAGGATGTCAACCCGAAAGACGATCCTGTTATCTACCAAGCTATTACTACTCCCAGAGAGGTCATATTCTCAAATGTTCTTAACAAGGATGAAAAGCCCTACTGGCTAAGCATGGGGCAAGATCTGCCTAAAGACGGTGAAAACTATATCGGCGCATGGAAAGAAGGAGCTAAGGATCCTGATGGAAAAGAGGTTTCTGCGGCGCACAAAAATGCCCGCTACACTATAAGGATAGATGAACTTGATAACGCCGATGAGAAAGCGAATTCACCCGAAGGGGTCCCCGTGGAAGGTATTATCTACGGAGGGCGTGATTCGGATACGTCTCCTCCCGTAGTAGAATCGCTCAATTGGTGCCACGGTGTCTTTATCGGAGCTACGGTCGAATCTGAGACTACTGCGGCCACACTGGGGAAGGCAGGCGTTAGGACGCACAATCCGATGGCGAATCTGGACTTCGTGGTGGTACCTTTTGGGAAATACATAAAGAAGCACGTCGAATTCGAAAAGAAGATGAAGAAGGCCCCTAAGATATTCGGGACCAACTATTTCCTAAAAGAGAATGGTGAGTTCCTGAATGAGAAGCTCGATAAGAAGATATGGCTGTTATGGATGGAGGGGCGCGTGCACGGAGATTACGATGCCATAGAGACACCGATCGGGTCGATACCAAAATATGACGATCTAAAGGACCTCTTCAAGGCTACTTTTGACAGGGAATATACAAAAGACGATTATGAAAAGCAGTTTACCCTGCGATTTGCGAAGTTCCTGGAAAAGATCGATCGCGTAGAGCCAATATTCAAAGGGGAGCCGGATGTCCCAAAAGAGTTCCTAGAGCAGCTAGAGCAGCAGAGAGCGCGCCTGAAGAAGGCTATACAGGATTACGGCAAGGAGACAATTAGCCCTTCTGAGATAAAATAGGACTTTTATTGAGACCCTAGTTAAGGCAATACAAAATAAGCGGGGAGCGATAGCTCTCCGCTTTGTTTTATGTATTACTGTTGCAATAAGCCTTAAATATGGTAGTATAATAACATTATTATAAGGAGCATATCTTATGAATATCATTATAGTAGGGGCAGGCACGGTAGGGTCAAGCCTGGCTGAGTATTTCTCCGGGATGCACTACCAAATAGCCTTCATCGAGCAGAATGAGGCCCTCTGCGATCAGATAACCAGCAAGCACGATATCTTTGTTGTGCAGGGTAAGGGCAGCTCGCCAGCCGCACTTGAGAGTGCAGGGGTACGCACGGCTGATATGCTTATAGCTGTTACACCGAGTGATGAGACCAACCTGTTGGCATGCAGCTTCGCCATGCAGTATGGAGTGCAAAAACGGATCGCCAGGATCACATCAGATATATTTACTAAGAATTCTTCTATAGACCTAAAACAGCTGGGCGTGACCACGGTGATAGAGCCTGAATGGGAGGTGGTAAGCAAGATCCTCCAGTATGTGGAACTACCCGGAGTCATAGAGACCGCCAATTTTCAGTCCGGCAATATCTATCTTCGGGGCTGCCGTGTTACAGAGGATATGCCCATCGCCAACAAGACCCTTCTTGAGATAAACCAGATGTCAAAGACATCACCTATGCTTATCGTCGTTATCACGCGTGAAGGAAAGAGTCTTTCGCCCGTGGGCGACCAGAGGCTCCTGCCGGGTGATAAGATAGTGACTATTATGCCAAAGACCTCTTTTAAGGATTTTCGCACGCTCATCAATCGCAAAGCGGCAAAATTGGGAAAGATCGTGGTCTCCGGCGAATCTCTTACAGCCATCCATCTCGCTGCCGCGCTTAAGCCATTAGGGGAAAAGGTGATGCTTGTAGACCCCGACCCAAAACACGGGCAGATAGCGGCTTCAGAGCTCGAGGGGGTTGAAGTGGTCCACGGCGATTGCACTGATAGCGATACGCTCCAGGAGCTCAATATAGAACGCGCCGACTGTTTTATCGCGGCCAGCAAAGACTCTGAAGATAATATCATGTCGTGCCTCCTGGCAAAAAATTCAGGCGCCGGCATGGTAATAGCCCTAAGGAATGACGATCGTTATATGGGACTATTTGATTCGCTGGGCATAGACTATGTAGTAAACCCGCGCGATATTACCTCAAATATGATCATCGAGAAGATCCAGATGGTCCCTATAGGCACTTATCTACAATTGAAGACTGCCGATATCGAGATACTGCGCCTGAAAGCGGCTAAGAAGAGCATAGTCGTAGGTAAATCCTTAAAGCAGCTCAACAAAGATTTTAGAAAGTCGGTTATAATAGGCGCTATCGTCAGGGAGAACGAAGTGATCATCCCCTGGGGCGATATAGCCATAGAAGAGAATGACGAAGTCATTGCGTTCTGCCGCAAGGAACACTCCGGCTGGGTAAATAAATTATTCGGCAAGCGATTGGCGCGCCGCATTAAAGCGGATAAATAACTGCGAAACATAAGAAGGCTGCGTGAATAAGAAATTTATATTTTTTTCACTTGGCAAACTATTAGAGATCCTATCGTTTGTACTTATAGTCCCCGCCATCATCGCTTTTTTTGAGATCCCTATAAAAGATTATCCGGACATCTTTTTCGATCCGAGGCTATTCGGCTTTATTGTCGCGATAGTAGCGTCTTTTATATGCGGCAACCTCCTCAAGTTTTATGGCAAAAATGAGCTTATTGGCTCAGGGATAAGGGAAGGTTTTGCCATAGTTACATTTGGGTGGTTCACCCTTACGCTTTTCGGCTCCATACCTCTTACGACATATTTTTTGTCGCAGGTGGATTTTGTGACGGCCGATACCATGATCCGCGCTTTTACTGACGCGTATTTCGAGATCATGAGCGGTTTTACCACTACCGGAGCAACTATATTAAACAATGTTGAGCAGTTCCCGCAAGGAATACTCTTCTGGAGAAGCATGACCCATTGGCTCGGGGGTATGGGTATCATAACGCTGGCGTTGGCCATACTGCCGGCTTTTGGTATCGCAAGCTACCAGATGTTTCGCGGCGAGATGCCGGGTCCCACGGCTGAACGGCTCAAACCACGCCTCGCAGAGACCGCCAAGATACTATGGGGGACATACGTCCTCCTTACCTTAGCGGAGACGGTGCTCCTTAAAGCGGGCGGCATGACGCTATTTGACGCTATTTGCCATTCTTTTGGCACCATGGCCACGGGCGGGTTCTCCACAAAGAACGCCTCGATCGGGAGTTTTAACAGCGCTTATATTGAGTGGGTGGTCATCTGCTTTATGTTCTTAGCGGGTATGAATTTTATTATTCACTATAGGACGCTGTTTAGCAGAAAACTTGACCTTGTAAGGACAAACCGCGAGTTCCATTTCTACGCGGCCGTGATCCTGGTAGCGGTTGTGCTAGCTACCGCAGTTCTTTCGTTTGGCGGCGTCTCTTCCAGGGACCAGATCTCAAGAAGCTTCAGGAATGAGCCCCTTACTAAGTTGGCGCTGCAGGATAAGGTACTTACGGAGAGCAGAAAGATTGACTCTTTCTCCGACAGAATCCGCCACGCGACGTTCCAGGTGGTCTCTATAACGACTACAACAGGATACACAACGGCTGACTTTGATACCTGGCCGAACTTTATACGTTATATGCTTGTGATACTTATGTTCTTCGGAGGATGCGCCGGCTCCACGGGTGGCGGCATAAAGATGGTAAGGATCATGGTGATCCTCAAAGGGGCCTGGCGTGAGATAAGAACGACCATCCAGCCCAGGATAATCGCGCCCATAAAGATAGCCAAAAAGACGATTGACGAGAAGCAGGTGGCGAATATAGGGGGTTTTATCGCTCTATTCGCGGCATTCTTTGTGATCCTTTCGCTGATAATGAGTTTTCTTATAGATGATTTTACCACGTCTTTTACTACGGTTGCCGCGACCATGTGTAATATCGGCCCGGGCCTTTCAGGCATAGGTGCCATGGAGAACTACGCCTGGATTCCTATCTCAGGGAAATGGGTCCTCGTTCTGTGCATGCTTCTGGGCCGCCTTGAGATATACACTGTACTTATCGCTTTGGCACCCCTTTCCTGGAAAAAGTGAACCCCTTCACCGTTTTTTTGATTTGACAAATACCGTATATTTTATAATATGATATTATAGCCAATGAAGCCGAAAATACTCTTTTTGTGCACACACAATTCCGCCCGGAGCCAGCTAGCCGAAGGGATCATGAGGCACTTGGCGGGCGATAGATTCAAAGTCTACAGCGCAGGCACTGTTGTGACAGGGGTCAACCCTAATGTAGTAAAGGCGTTGAGTGAGAAGGGGATAGAGATAAAAGGACAGTATTCCAAGCACGTAGACGATCTAAAGGCTATAGAGTTCGACTATATAGTCACGGTCTGCGATAGGGCGAAGAGCGCGTGCCCGGCTCTGCCCGGTAAGGGCCAGAAGATCCATTGGGGGCTAAAAGACCCGGGTGAGGTTGCCGGAAGTGAAGAAGAGATCCTCAATGCCTTTAAGGAGACGCGTGACTTGTTGTTTGGATTGATAAAAGAAGAGTTCGAGCTATAGTGCATCGTGGCGCCGCTCTTGATGGGGACACTTTACTTTATATCAATAATTGGTATTAAGTAAAATGTCCCCATATGAGTAGTGTCCCTATATGGAAATGGAGAGGTTCTTCCTCAGCTTTTTGCGTTTGCAGGCGCTGCAGGATGTGAACATATCTTTAGGTAATCCCAATTTATCTATAACCCGATCTAATTCTTTTATAGTAGTAAAATACTCGCCGCAATCAGCGCACTTGGCCAATTCGAGTTCTGTGTGCCACTTCTCGAGCTTGCGCTTGCCTTCAATATCCTCGACCTTGATAGCGCCTGTAGGGCAGACGAATACGCACGCGCCGCACCCTATACAGGCGTCGGAATCTATCTTGAAAGGTGTTTCTACAGCCCTATCTATGCCGCGGTTGATGAAGCTTATGGCAGATGAGCTTATAAGCTCTTTGCAGGTCCTTACGCAGAGGCCGCATAGTATGCACTTCTCTTCAGGGTCTATGGTCCTAAACCTGCTCTTTTCCACACCAAGTCTGGCAGCGAGGGCTCTGATCTCTTTCGAATTTGGGCAGCGGGCGAGAAGGAGTTCTATTATAAACTTCCGGGCCTTTATGGCTCTCTCGGAATCGGTGAGGACCTCCAGGCCTTCTGACACAGGATAGGTGCATGAGGTCTGCAGTTTAGACCACTTCCCGGAGCAAACCTCCACCATGCAGACCCTGCAGGCGCCGTATGGCTCCATCGATCCGTGGATGCACATGGTGGGTATATCTATGCCGAGCTTCTTGGCTGCTTCGAGGACGGTCGTTCCTTCTTCAACTTCTATCGGTTTATTATTTATAGTTAGCTTTACCATTCTTAGCCTGCCTTGACGGCGTCAAATTTGCAGACTTCGTAACAGACGCCGCATTTTGTGCAGATCTCTTTATCTATTTTATGGGCCTTCTTCTTTTCGCCTGATATCGCGCTTACCGGGCACTTTTTTGCGCAGACCGTGCAGCCTGTGCATTTCTCTTTATCTATGGAGTATTGTAGGAGCTTGCGACAGACGCCTGTCGGGCATTTTTTATCTTTTATATGCGCTTCATATTCGCTCTTGAAATATCGCAACGTGCTCAGTATGGGATTTGGCGCGGAGGTGCCTAATTGGCAAAGGGAGGTCTCTTTTATCATCCTGCCCAGGTCTTCCAAGGTGTCGAGGTCCTCCATTGTAGCTTTTCCTTCTGTAATATCTTTTAGAATATTATACATGTGCATGGTACCTTCTCTGCACGGGGTGCACTTACCGCAGGATTCATCCATGGTGAAGGAGAGGAAGTACTTTGCTATGTCCACCATGCAGGTATCTTCATCCATGATTATGAAGCTGCCCGAGCCCATCATGGAGCCGGCTTCGGTAAGGCCCTCGTAATCAACCTGCAGGTCCAAGAGTTTCTCAGGAATACAGCCACCGGATGGCCCACCTGTCTGGACGGCCTTGAAGCGTTTTCCGTTCGGTATCCCGCCGCCTATATCGAAGATCAGTTTGTGTAAGGTTATCCCCATTGGCACCTCAGCGAGGCCGGTGTTGTTTATCTTGCCGACAAGGGAGAAGATCATCGTGCCCTTTGATCTATCGGTCCCTATTCTTGCGAACCAATCAGCGCCTTTGTCTATGACGATAGGGATAGTGGCCCAAGTCTTTACATTATTCAGGACCGTAGGCTTATCCCATAGGCCCTTTTCGGTCGCGTGGACGTGCTTAAACCGGGGTTCTCCGAGTCGCCCCTCTATAGACGCGAAGAGTGCGCTCGATTCGCCGCAGACGAATGCCCCGCCGCCGCGATTTACCTTTATAGTGAACGAGAAGTCAGAGCCTAAAATGTTCTTGCCGATAAATCCGGATTCCCCGGCCTGTTTTATAGCAACCCGAATATGTTTAACGGCCAGCGGGTATTCATTGCGCACGTAGATATATCCTTCCCTGGCCCCGATCGCATACGCTCCAATGATCATGCCTTCCAATACGCTGTGCGGATTGCCTTCGAGAAGGCTTCTGTCCTGGAATGCGCCGGGATCGCCTTCGTCAGCATTGCATATTATATATTTCTCGGTTCCGTGCGCTTTTTGGCATGAGGCCCACTTCTTGCCTGTAGAAAAACCACCACCGCCTCTTCCACGAAGGCCCGAACCTTTTACGGTGTCGATTATATCGCCGGGAGCCATCTTAGAAAGCGCCTTGCCCAATGAACCGTAGCCGCCGAGCGCTACATAGTCTTCGATATCTGTCGGGTCGATCTTGCCGTTATTGCCGAAGAGCAGGCGTGTCTGCTTTTTATAGAATGGCACGTCCTTTTCGTAAACTATTCTTTTTCCCGTGGCCGGATCGATATAAAGCAGGCGCTCTATCACTTCACCGCCAACTACGGTCTTTGACAATATCTCAGATACGTCGTTATCCGATACTTTATTGTAAAAGATCCCTTTCGGATGCACAACGACTAATGGACCCTGTTCGCAAAAACCGTGACATCCGGTTGTTCGCACGCTGACCTTGCCTGCAAGTTTCTTCTTTTTGATCTCAGTTATGAACCGGTCGGCAACACCCGCCCCCCCGGATGCGGAACAGCCCGTTCCTTTACATACTGTTATGCAGGTCTTGGAAGGATCACGTTTATCCGCAAGCGCAGTTTTTGTCTTTTCAAGCTGAGATATGCTATCTATCCGCTTCATCAGTTCATCTCTTCTTTTTGGCGGACTTGGATGCGGGTTTATAGATCTTTAATATTGGATCGATCTTATCCGCGTCCACCTTACTATAATATTTTCCATCGATCACTAGAAGCGGCCCTAGCGCGCATGCGCCTAGGCAGTTTACCAGCTCGAGGGTAAAATTACCGTCCTTGGTTGTCTCGCCGGATCTTAGCGCAAGCTTTTTTTGGATCGCATTTGCTAATTTAGGCGCGCCCCGTACATGGCAGGCGGTCCCCATGCATACGGATATCAAGTGCTTGCCACGGGGTTTAAGCGTGAAGGCTTTGTAATAGGTGGCCAGGCTAAAGACCTGGCTCAAAGGCATATCTAGTCTTTTGCCCATCCGCATCAGGGCTTCTTTGGGCAGGTGGTTGTAGCGGCTCTGTATATCCTGCAGGATGCTTATAGAGCCCGTTATCTTCGCGTCGTATGAGTCCACTATCTTGTCTACTTCTTTTTCGATGTTTTTACGGGTGGTTTTGAGCATCTATTTATCTTGTTTCTTTGTAATATTGACCAGATAATCTTTTCTCTTCTTCTCGCTTATCTCTTCCAATGTCTTGAACTTGAGCGCTTTGGTGGGGCAGGCAGCAACGCATGCCGGTAGGTCGCCTTTCTGCAGCCGCTCGAAGCACATGTCGCACCTGAGTACGGCCTTGCCGGCATCATCCATTTTTATAACGCCGAATGGGCAGGCCAGTATACACATCTTGCATCCTATGCAGAGTTTTGGGTCGATCAAGACCGGCTGGTTGGGCTCGAGTCTCTGGATGGCCTTGCTTGGGCAGACCTTTGTGCATGGGGCGTCTTCGCACTGCCTGCATTGCAAGGGTATGTTATAGCCTGCTTCAGACTCTACTTTGATCCTGCCTTGGGGCAGGGGGTACTCGAGTATGGCCTTGCATAATGTCTTAGACTTTGAATGCTCTATGGCGCAGTGAATCTCGCATGTCTTGCAGGCTACGCATTTATCTATCTCTACATATATGACGCCTTTCATTGTGCACCCCTGTAGGTTGGTCTCGAATATTGATTATGATAACATTTGGGCGTAAAAAACGCAATAATTTTGTATTATTAAATTGCAATGGGCAGCCAACAAGGTTATAATCATCACATATGATAGAGATACAGAAGGAATTAAACCCTACCCAGTACGCCGCGGCATCAACGATCGAAGGGCCATTGCTTGTAATAGCCGGGGCTGGATCGGGAAAGACGCGGGTCATAGAGTATAGGGTGCTCCACCTTGTCCAGAGTGAGATAGCACCATCATCTATCTTGCTCCTTACATTTACCAAGCGGGCCTCGCGCGAGATGTTAGGGCGGGCCGCGAAACATGACCCCAGGTGCGAGCGTGTAGACGGTGGCACGTTCCATTCTTTCTGCTATAAAATGCTCAGGCACTACGCCAAGACGATAGGTTTTAACAGCGCATTCTCCATATTAGACGAGAGCGATTCAGGGGACGCCGTACACAGGTGCGCGGTGAAACTGGGCCTCCATGACAGGGAGAAGAGATTCCCTAAAAAGCGTACGTTGAAAGGCATATTGAGTATGTCTATAAATAAGAACACCTCTATTAAAGATATCCTGAGCAGGCAGTACCCGCACTTCATTAAATACGCCCCTGATATTGAAGAGCTGCGGAACAAATACGCGGAGTATAAGATAACGAAGAACCTGATGGATTATGATGACCTCCTTGTATATTTCAGGCTGGTGCTGCAGGATGAGGCGATACGGCAAAAGATCGCGGGCAAATATAAATATATTATGGTGGATGAGTACCAGGATACAAATCTGCTCCAGGGTGATATCACATACCTTATGGCCAAAGAACACAAGAATATCATGGTCGTCGGCGACGACGCGCAGAGCATATACGGGTTTCGCGGGGCCTCGCACGATAATATCATGAAATTCCCAAAGCAGTTTGCCGGATGCAAGATAATGAAACTGGAGGAGAATTACAGGAGCACACAGGCGATCCTGGATGTAGGCAATGCTATCCTTGCGAATATGAAGAATAAATTCTCGAAGACGCTCGTCTCCGCGCGCATGACGAGCGGTGAGAAGCCGGAGATGTTGTATTTTAAAGACGCTTACAAAGAAGCGGAGTGGATCGCGCGCAGGATAAAGGATCTTTATGACGAGGGGGTAGAGCTTGCCCAACAGGCGGTCCTCTTTCGAAATCTATATATATCCATACCACTGCAGGCGGAGCTCAACAAGAGGAACATCCCGTATCATGTATTCGGCGGGATGAAGTTCAATGAGACGGCTCACGTAAAGGATGTCATAGCCCACCTTAAGGTCATAGCAAACCCTAAAGACGAGCTTTCCTGGACCAGGATACTTACGCTC
>JAZFTF010000147.1:0-3556 GCA_036446495.1 Candidatus Omnitrophota bacterium
AGTGAAAAATGAGGTCAAATATTGCAACATATTAGGTTAAGGCGGGTGTGATCAATAAGAGCGCTCTGCTCCTACCCCAGAACTTGGGGGTGAATACTTAGCACTGAACATCTTGATAGGCAGGTCAGGGAAGGCTTTTAAGCGCATAACGAGCCATATCCTGTGCTCCTGATCTACTTCCAGACCGCTTGTCTGCTTTACCTGATAATTGAGCTCGGCAAGCCAGCAGTGCAGGTCTCTCTCGACCCCGTAGTTCTGCTCATCCAGCTCGAAACTATCTTCATAGGTCTCTTTTTTGAATCTATAGTAGCACTTGACCTTCCACTTTGGACTTATCCTGTAGCCACCTTCTGTCGTTATCTGACTACTTGACCCGGCAAGGTGGTCGTCTTCAAACCTAAACCCCAACCCAAGCTTCCATCTGTCTTCCTGAAAAGCAACCGCGTCTATATTTATGGTATCAAAACTGCGCCGCTCATTGCTAAACCTTGAATCCATGTAAATATTGAACCACGAGTAAGGCCTCATTATCAGATCCACGCGAAAGTCGTCCAAAAAGTTGCTTATTATTATATCATCCTCCCTCTCGTCCGATACTATCACCTTGCGCTTGAAGAGCACCCCGCTTGTTGTGGTAAGCCTGAGCAGATCTACATCAGCCCCGCTCTTATTCTTGGTCAACAGCCTATTGACTATCTCGACCTCTACGCCGTGTTGCGAGGCGCGGCCGTCTATCCTGTCAAACCGCTTAAGATCGTCCTCTTTTATATTTGGGGTGCTCACATATTTATACCCTATCCTGGGCGTTACTATATGCTTGAGCTTGTTTATCTCCAGGCCCCAGGCGTCTGTAGTGAATGGATAGACCTTATAGAACTTGGTCGAGAGCTGCGTCCCCAATGTTATCATATTCCTAAGCTCGTTCTTGTCCCCAGTCGCGTCTTCAGAATACCATGTCTCGTTTATGCCGACATAAGGGTTGAAACTCAAGAATTTAAACAGTTTCTTTATGTATGATATTTCATGCGCCGTATCAAACCTGTTCGCTTTGAGCTTGGGCCTATAGAGGGCCTTGTCAAACTTCTTTTGGAGCATGCTATAGGATGTCGTAGATTTGTAGTAAAAGTCCGTATCGTGCAGTCTCTGGCTCTTTACCCTAAGGGCCAATTCCGGAAGCCTCTCCACAACTGTATAGAAATTCTGCGTTCTTGCCCTGAAATAGAGACTGAGATTGTAGTTGCGTTTTGTCCTTATCATAGAGAAGAATGTCTCTGGCTGGTTGTCTACTACATACTCTTCATTAAAGTAGTAATCCTTTATAAACAGCTTATCACTCGTCTTGTGAAATTCGCCTATGGCGAGCGTATCTTCATCCACTTGCCATTTATGCCTCAATTGGACCCGCCATCTATCATCACCGGCATCCTGCCCTGTCGCCTCTTCCTCGAGTGTCTTTACATGGTCTTCATCCGTATAGTAGAACCGGGCCAACCCTTTTCCAAAATAACCGAGCTTGTATTTATAATCGAGTCCTGTCCCGAAGCCTTTCTTTTCTCTCCAGTCCATGTGAACATATCCGCGCGACCACTCGTGAAGATAATATCTCCAGGCTGTCAATACATAATACCCCCAGGTGGAGTTTCGCCCGGGGACCACGGTCACGCGGGGCCTCTTGTCATGTAAGATATGGACATAGTAAGGAAAATAGAAGATCGGGATCTTGCCCAGTTTTACCACCACATGGTAGGCCTCGACCCTATCACCTACATAGAGTTTTATCGTGCGCGCCGAAATCCTATAATGCGGATGCGGGAGATTACATGTGGTAAGATACCCCTGCTCTATAACGTAGTCTTTTTCATCTGTCTTTAATGCCTCTTTCCCTTTTCCATACCAAGGCGGCGAAGTCACCTCGGCTTCTACTATCGTGCCTTTATTGGTATTGAAATTATAATGGATCTTCTGCCCCTTGAATATATTCTTACCCTGCGAGAGCACTACATGGCCTTCGGCTATGGCCTCTCTTGTATCCATATGGACGATGATCTTGTCGCATGTGAGAACCACATCTTTGTAAGCGATACTGACATTATTTATACCGACTATCTTCTTCTCTTCGTAAAGATATTCTACTTGGTCGCCGTTTACTATTATTGGTTCTTTCTTTTCTTCCTGAGCGTAGAGGCTGTCTTGGGGCAAGATACAAACGAAGGCGATTGCAAGATAAAAAATCGCTTTTGCTATTCTTTTCCATCTGCCTTCTATCGCCATTATCTCCCCTTCTCTATCTCCACCAATATACCTGCGCCCACAAGGCCTGAGTCCTGGCCCAGTTTCGCTTTTAGTATCTTTACATGCTTCTTCTGCACCTCCATAGCGCGCGCCTTTACAGTGCTCCTTACCGTGGCGAATAGAAATTCACCCGCATCGGCCACGCCCCCGCCTATTATGACGCTGTCAGGATCGAAAACATTTATAATGCCGGTGAGGGCTATTCCAAGCTTCGCCCCCAGCTCTCTCCAGAATTCTCTGGCCAATCTATCACCGCGCTTAGCGGCTCTATACAACAATTCCGGGGTAAGCCCAGAGAGGTCGCCCTTGGTCATCTCTTTGAGAACTGTTTGGCCGCCGCTTTTTATCTTTCGCGCCAGTTCTTTCATCATGTACTTATTCCCGATATAGGATTCTATGCAGGCAAAGCCGCCGCAATTACATCGCGGCCCTTTTTCGTTTAATGGGATATGGCCGATCTCCCCTGCCGAAAATGTAGAGCCTCTATAAATATTCCCGTTTAGTATAATGCCGCCACCAACACCTGTGCCAAGGGTCACGCAGATCAGATTCCTGCACCCTTTACCCGCGCCCTTGCGAAACTCGGCAATGGCCATTACGTTTGCGTCATTGTCCGCGTAGACAGGGACTCTCGTGATCTTTTGAAGCATCTTCTTAATATTCATGCCCCTCCAGCCCGGTATGTTGACGAGGCTATGTATAAGGCCTTCTTTGGCATTTACGAGGCCGGCGACACCTATCCCTATTCCGAATACTTCCTTCAATGATGCGCGCTGGATACTCAGCATATCGTCAATGGCATTCTTTATGGCAAGGATAACTTGGGAAGGCTTCTTGTGCAGCGCTGTTGGAAATAACGTTTTTTTAAGGATGTTAAATTTCTTTCCCAGTAATGCGATCTTAATATTAGTCCCGCCTAAGTCTATCCCTATATAATATTTTTTCATAACACCCTTATATACTATAATTACGATATTGATTATTATATATAAGCCACTATATATTGTCAACCCTTCTTATGCCTTCGCCCGCCTTTACTAGCATGCTGCTGAAATTTTCGCGGGTGGCAATGAGTACATTTACGGGACATTTTACTTAATAACAATTATTGATATATAAGTAAAGTGTCCCCGCCATGAGTTAGGGGGCTGGGACGCCGCACTTGTTATCATGGCTATGCAGTGACCGCGGGCTATGCAGTGACCGTTTTACTCGTTTATAACTAACTTACGGGCTATGCAGTGACCGTTTTACTCGTTTATAA
>JAZFTF010000148.1:0-2989 GCA_036446495.1 Candidatus Omnitrophota bacterium
CCCCAGAAAATCCATCTTAAGAATGCCTATCCTCTCCAACGAAGCCATGGGATAGCCTGTGGTTATCTGCTCGCCCTGTTTGTAGAGCGGTATATGTTCTACGAGCTTATCCTCGCATATAACGACGCCGGCGGCGTGGGTAGAAGCATGCCTCGTCAGCCCCTCAAGCGCCCTAGACGTATCTATGAGCTCCGTTATCTGAGGATCTTTCTTGTACATCTCTCTAAGTTCGGGCTCGATCTCGAGGGCGTTCTTTATCTTAATATTAAGTTCATTTGGCACAAGCTTGGCTATCTTGTCGACATCCGCATATGGCATCCCCATCACTCTTCCGACATCCCTTATAACACCTTTGGCCATCATCGTACCAAAGGTTATTATCTGAGCGACATTCTCCTTAGAATACTTGGCTGTGACGTAATCTATAACCTCCTGCCGCCTCTCATAGCAGAAGTCTATATCGATATCCGGAAGGCTGACTCTATCAGGGTTTAAAAAACGCTCAAAGAGAAGATCATATCTTAACGGGTCTATATCTGTGATCCCCAGAGAATAACTTATTATACTTCCCGCCGCGCTGCCCCTGCCGGGGCCTACCGGTATGCCTTTGCTCTTGGCGTAGCTTACAAAGTCCCAAGCCATAAGGAAGTAACTTATATAACCGCTTTTACTTATTACAGAGAGCTCATGCTCAAACCTGCTCTTTATCTCCGGAGTGATCTCTCCGTACTTCTTAGTGAGCCCCTCCATGCACAGCTCTCTCAAATACCCTTCTCTCGTCTTTCCTTCCGGCGCTTTATATCGGGGAAGGTGTGTCCTTGAAAAGTCGATCTCTAACTTGCACTTCTCAGCTATCTCTACGGTATTGCTGATCGCCTGCGGTATCTCGGAAAAGGCCTCGGCCATCTCTTCGGGGCTCTTCAGATAGAACTCCTCGGTCTGCAACTTCATCCTGTTGGGGTCATCGAGCATCGCCTGCGTCTGTATGCACAAGAGGGCCTCGTGCGCCTTGGCGTTGTCGCGTGTAAGATAGTGGGTATCATTTGTGGCGACAAGCGGTATATTCAACTCTTTCGATAAAATGACGAGCCCTTTATTAACCTTTTCCTGTTCGGGGATCTTATTGTTCATGACCTCCAGGTAAAAATTCCCTTTCCCGAAGATATCCCGGTATTGCCCGCAGACCTGTTTCGCCTGATCCATCCTGTCGGTCATGACCAGGTGCGGCACTTCGCCCTTCAAGCACGCTGTAAGCGCCACGAGCCCTTTCGAATGTTCCGCCAATATATCTTTGTCTATTCTAGGGCGGTAGTAGAACCCCTCGAGGTATCCGGATGTCACTATCTTCATGAGGTTCTTATACCCGATCTCGTCTTTGGCCAACAGCAGTATATGGAAGGCCGCTTCATGTATACCATGAGCAGACTTCTCAAACCTGCTGTTCGGGGCAAGATAGGCCTCGCAGCCTATGATCGGCTTTATCCCGGCCTTCATCGCCTGGTGGTAAAACTCTATCGCGCCGAACATATTACCATGGTCGGTAATAGAGACTGCGGGCATCCTGAAGGCCTTGGCGAGATCTATAAGGTCTGTTATCAGACAGCCCCCATCAAGAAGGCTGTACTGGGTATGTACATGCAGATGTACAAAATTGGAGTGTTTCACCCCGTTAGACCTCCTATGCTACCGTTAACTCCCGTATATGACCTATCAAAAGGTCTAACGGGGTTCACTTACACATTCCGACTCTTTGCGCGGTCTGGAAGACCTTTCCTTCTGTTTTGATAGACGGCGCTATGATGATCTCCACAAGCTGCATCTCTTTGATATTACGCGCGCCTAGATTCCCCATGGATGTAGCAAGGGCGCCCACGAGATTCTGCGAGCCGTCATCGAGCTTCGCCGGCCCGAAGAGTATCTCTTCGAGGGTCCCTGTGGTCCCCACCTTTATCTTCGTGCCTCTGGGAAGATTGGGATGCGGCGTAGCCATGCCCCAATGGGTACCCTTCCCCGGGGCCTCTTTCGACCTGGCGAAGGCGTTACCAAGCATGACCGCGTCTGCTCCGGAAGCGAAGGCTTTACAGATATCTCCTCCGGTAGACATGCCGCCGTCTGTTATGATAGGGATATACTTGCCTGTAGTCTTGTAGTAGAAGTCCCTGGCCGCGGTGCAGTCACACGTAGCGGTGACCTGTGGTACGCCTATACCAAGAACGCCTCTTGTAGTACAGGCAGTCCCTGGACCTATGCCTACGAAAAGACCACTGCAACCTGTGTCCATAAGCTCCAGCGCTGTGCTGTATGTAACGCAATTGCCTATTACTACCGGGATCTTCATCTTCCTGCATAACTTGTGGAAATCGAGCGTCTTATATTGTGAGGAGATATGCCGTACCGTCGTCACCGTCGCCTGAACTACAAATATCCCGCATCCTGCCTCTTCCGCGAGCTTGCCGAACCTCTCGGCCCTCTGGGGAATGGCGCTCACAGCAGGGATAACACCCGCTTTCTTTATCTCGCTTATCCTCTTTTGTATAAGCTTCTCTTTTATTGGTTTTGCGTATATCGACTGGATAAGCTCAGTCGCCTTTTGCGGAGTGGCCTTGGATATCTTTCTTAAGACCTCACTGGGGTCCTCATATCTCGTCTGAACACCTTCAAGGTTTAAGACAGCTATACCGCCCATCTTACCCAAAGCTATAGCGAACTTCACATCGACTACACCATCCATGGCCGATGCTATTATCGGGACCTGGAATCTACTATCACCTATAGTAAAACTCGTGTCGACTTCATCAGGATTTATAGTGACATTACCGGGGACAAGCGCTATCTCGTCGAAACCGTAACAGCGCCTGGCCTTTCTACCTCTTCCTACCCACATTCCCATATCGAGTCTCCTTTTCTATTACATATATATTAGTTATTTGATGTAATTATGATATAAAAAGACCCCCAGAATGTCAACGAAAATCGCCTATAGCTACAC
>JAZFTF010000149.1:0-2293 GCA_036446495.1 Candidatus Omnitrophota bacterium
ATCGAGACCCCGGAAGGCCCGAACATCGGCCTTATCGCGTCGCTGGCCACCTATGGCCGCATAAATAAGTATGGTTTTATAGAAGCCCCTTACAGAAAAATAATCAACGGGAAAGTTTCGGACAAGATAGAGTACCTGACCGCGGATATAGAGGATAAGGCAGTCATAGCGCAGGCAAACGCAAAATTGACAAAAGATGGTAAATTTGTAGAAGAGAGCGTCCTTTGTAGATTTAAAAATGACTACCCGAAAGCAACCCCTAAAGATATAAGCTACATGGACGTATCCCCTAGACAACTGGTCAGCGTGGCTGCCGGCCTCATACCATTCTTGGAACACGATGACGCCAATAGGGCGCTCATGGGTTCTAATATGCAGAGGCAGGCTGTACCACTGCTAGACACTGAGGCCCCCTTGATCGGGACCGGCATGGAGTACAGGGCCGCGAAAGACTCGGGAGCGGGTGTCGTAGCGGAAAATGATGGGCGCGTAACAGCCGTCCAATCAGATGAGATCGTTCTTGGAGGAAAAAAATACCCCTTAAGGAAGTACCAGAAGTCGAACGCTTCAACATGCGTAAACCAGAAGCCCATAGTAAAAGTAGGCGACTGGGTAAAAGAAGGACAGACTATCGCGGATGGGTCGGCCACAAAAGATGGTGAGTTGGCGCTGGGTAGGAATGTATTGGTGGCTTTCATGCCCTGGAGAGGCTACAATTTCGAGGACGCGATATTGATAAGCGAAAAATTGATAAAGGAGGACTATTATACCTCTATACATATAGATGAGTTCGAGATCGAAGCGAGGGAGACCAGGCTCGGCAACGAAGAGATCACAAGGGATATACCAAACTTGGGCGAAGACGCACTGAAAAACCTCGATGCCAGCGGTATCATCATGGCAGGCGCGGAGGTGCATCCGGGCGATGTGCTAGTGGGAAAGGTAGCCCCTAAGTCCGAGACAGAGCTTTCACCTGAGGAGAAGCTATTGAGAGCTATCTTCGGAGAAAAAGCCGGCGATGTAAGAGACGCTTCATTAACCGCTTCTCCGGGAGTAGAAGGCATAATAGTGGACACAAGGGTCTTCTCCCGCAGGGAGGCAAGGTCGCGAACAAAAGAAGAGAGGACAAAAGAACTCAAAGAGATAGAGAAGGTCACAACAACCTTCCAGGAACAGATAAAGAAGGTGCAGGACGAGAGAGATCGCAAGCTATCGAATCTTCTTACAGGAAAGAAAATGGCGGCAAGCTTGCTCGATGATGATACAGGCGAAGTATTGATCAGCCAGGGTAAGAGTGTAAAAAAGAATGATATGGAGAAGATCTCCCGTTGCGATCTCGAGGACCTAAGGATACCGAACGATCCGCACACAGAGAAAGAGGCAAAACAGACAGCGAAGGTCATGGACGCACAGCTCCGCGAATTGACATATGAACTCGAGAGAGAGATAGACAAAATAAAGCGCGGAGACGAGCTGCCGCCGGGAGTCCTGAAAAAAGTGGTTGTATATATTGCTTGCAAAAGAAAGCTCTCTGTAGGTGACAAGATGGCCGGCAGGCATGGTAACAAAGGCGTTATAGCAAAAATATTGCCGGAAGAGGACATGCCATTCCTTGAGGATGGAACACCGGTAGAAATAGTGCTTAATCCGCTGGGTGTACCTTCAAGGATGAATGTGGGTCAATTACTAGAAACACACCTGGGATGGGCAGCTAAGGCCCTTGGAGTAAAGTTCGCCTCACCTGTTTTTGACGGCGCATCTGAGCTCGAGATAAAGGCGGAGTTGCGCAAGGCAGGCCTGCCGGAAAACGGCAAGGTCACGCTCTATGACGGATGGACCGGGGAACAATTCGACCAGCAGATCACCGTAGGCTATATCTACATAATGAAGTTGGCACACTTGGTAGACGACAAGATGCACGCGCGCTCTATCGGACCGTATTCGCTAGTGACGCAGCAGCCGCTTGGAGGAAAGGCTCAGTTTGGCGGCCAAAGGTTTGGAGAGATGGAGGTCTGGGCCCTTGAAGCATATGGGGCCGCATACACCCTTCAAGAGCTATTAACTGTAAAAAGCGATGATGTCGTAGGCAGGACCAGGATATACGAGTCGATCGTAAAAGGAGAGAACGCTCTACAACCCGGCATACCCGAATCATTCAATGTTCTCATAAAAGAACTTCAAGGATTGGGTCTCGACGTACGCCTTGAAAAACAGGAAGTGGAAGAGACTGAAACAAATACAGATACAGAAGAAAAATAAAACCACGGAGGGTTTTTAAATTGGCAAAAAAGAC
>JAZFTF010000150.1:0-4260 GCA_036446495.1 Candidatus Omnitrophota bacterium
TTCTGAAAACGTCCCTTGATACTATGCTCGAATCCCGCTTATTTGCTATTGACTCACCAATACATATATGGTAATCTATCATAAATTGGTATAATAATAATATATGAATATAACAGTTTTAGGTGACGGGGGTTGGGGAACTTCTTTAGCCATCAAATTACATAATAATGGCCACGCAGTAAGATTGTGGGGGGCATTTCCCGATTATACCATTGCGTTTAATACCAAGAGAGAGAACGTAAAATTCCTCCCGGGCGTGAAGATACCGGATGGGATAGATATAACATCTGACGCCGAAAGGGCTTCTGCCGGCGCCGAGCTTTTTGTTGTAGTCGTTCCTTCTAAACATGTAAGATCCGTCATGAAGCGTTTCAAGGAGTTTGACCTACTCAAGGCCAAAATAGTCAGTGCCACAAAAGGCATAGAGGAGGAGACGCTCTTGAGGGTGTCTGAAGTGATAAGGGATGTCCTGGGCAATGTGAGATTGGCTGTCCTTTCCGGTCCGACCATAGCTTTCGAGGTGGCGAGATCTATGCCGGCTACGATAGTCTCAGCCTCAAAGGACGTGAGGCTCGCTAAAGAGGTCCAGTCTCTCTTTATATCTGATAGCTTTAGGGTATATGCAAGCCGCGATATCGTGGGTGTAGAGCTTGGTGGATCACTCAAGAATATCATAGCTATAGCCAGCGGGGTGGCGGATGGCCTCAGATTGGGCGCGAATTCTAAGGCCGCCATACTCACCCGTGGCATGCAGGAGATAACAAGGCTTGGTTTGAGGATGGGGGCGAAGAGAGAGACCTTTAGCGGCCTAAGCTGTATGGGAGACCTTATAACGACATGCATGAGTAAGCATTCAAGGAATAGATGGCTCGGAGAAGAGATAGGTAAAGGCAGAATGCCGAAAGAGATAATGGGATCTACAGAGATGGCAATTGAGGGTTTTGTGACAACAGGATCGGCGCGGAGCCTTGGTAAAAAATATAGAGTCGATATGCCGATAACAGAAGAAATCTACGAGATATTATATAACAACAAAGACCCGAAGGCGGCGGTCAAGTCTCTTATGACTCGGACGCCTAAAGACGAGATATATTGACATATAAAGTGTCGGCCAGCCTACGCCGTACTAGTTGCTAACAATGTGATGGCTACGGCTGGCCCGCCGAAGCTGTCAGACTGCTAGCATATTGTACAGCGAAGGCGAGCTGGAGCAGCAATATTATTTAAGTGTTGTGGAACAAGTGTCGGGGCGTGGCCCAGTTTGGCTAGGGCACCTGAATGGGGTTCAGGGGGTCGGCGGTTCGAATCCGCCCGCCCCGACCAACCTTCGCTCCGCTTCGTTTTGTGTAATTTCTGCGAAGCGGAGCAAAGGTTGGCCCGCCGTAGCTGTCACATTGTTAACACATTGTACAGCGAAGGCGGGCCACTCGAGCTGTTACATTGTTAACACATTGTACAGCGAAGGCGGGCCACTCGAGCTATCAAATTGTTAACACGTGGTACAGCGAAGGCGGGCCAGCCTTCGCGCTACTGGTGTATACAATGTGAGCGCTACGGCTGGCCACTCGATAAAACAAATTTATGTATTACGTTTATATAGCCAGGAGTAAGAAAAAGCCTAAAATATTCTATGCAGGGTATACAAGTAATATCCAAAAAAGGATCGAGAGACATAATTCCGGCTGGTCAGTTTATTCGAAACGTTATGCTCCTTGGTATATCGAAACATATATATGTTTTGCAGAAAAGAGATTAGCTTTGCAGTTTGAAAATTATCTCAAGAGCGCATCGGGAAAGGCATTCTTGACAAAAAGACTTATAAGGAAAACTATATGAGGACGATAAATGTTGGGCTTATTGGGTTTGGGACGATAGGAGTGGGCGTCGTGCAGGTGCTCCTTAAGAGGAAAAGGTATCTTCAGCATAAGAACGGCTTCGAGATAAGCCTCAAAAAGATATGCGACAAAGACCTCTCTTCTAAAAGGGATATCGCGGTGGCGAAGAAGCTCCTTACTAAAGATACGGATGAGGTCCTGACTGATCCCGAGATCGACATAGTCATAGAGCTTATAGGGGGCATACACCCGGCCAAAGAGATAGTCAAGAAAGCGCTCGCCAATGGCAAATATGTTGTCACCGCGAATAAGGCCCTTCTTTGCGAAGAAGGCAAAGAACTCTTTGATTATGCCAACAGCCAGAAGAGATGCATCCGTTTCGAAGGAGCGGTCGGAGGCGGGATACCCATCATAAAGGCATTGAAAGAGAGCCTTGTAGCCAACAATATACAAGCTATATATGGTATAGTAAACGGCACCTCCAATTATATCCTATGGAGAATGCAGGTGGATAAGTATGATTTCAAGAAGGCCCTCACTGAAGCTCAAAAACTGGGCTTCGCGGAGCGCAACGCCGCTTTTGATGTAGACGGCACCGATTCCGCCCATAAGCTCGCACTTCTCGCGCTTCTGGGTTTCGGCAAGAGCGTGACCTTAAAAGATATTTATGTGGAAGGGATCACCGATATTCAGCCCTGCGATATAGAGTATGCCAAGGAGCTGGGATACTGTATAAAACTTCTGGCGGTAACGAAGAGGTCAAAGGATCAGATAGAGCTTAGGGTCCATCCGACCCTGCTTGAAGACGACCATCCACTCTCGGCCGTAAGGAGCGTCTATAACGCTATATATGTCAAAGGAGACTGTGCGGGTGAGTGCCTCTTTTATGGCAAAGGAGCGGGAAGGTACCCGACTACCAGCGCCGTGGTCGCGGATGTGATAGACCTGGCGAAGTCTATAAACCAGGGGGTCAGAGGATGTGACTGTAACCTCTATTTTGACAGCGGTGTAAAAAAGATAAAGCCTATACAGGATATACGGTCGAGATACTATATAAGATTCCAGGCTCTCGACAGGCCCGGGGTGCTAGCGTCCATAGCCAACGTACTCGCGAATTATAATATAAGCATATCCAGCGTAAAGCAGGTAGAGAGAAGGAGCGATAAGGTGGTCCCGATCGTAATGCTTACTCACGAGGCTTCCGAAAAAGGAATGGCGGGGGCGCTTAAGAAGATAAACATGCTTAGCTGCATGAAGCATAGATCCGTGGCGATACGGATAGAGAGCCTATAATGTGCGATAATTCCAGATGGCAGGGGGTCATAAGTAAATATTGGGAGTACCTTCCGGTAACCAGTAAAACCCCTATCATAACTTTAAACGAAGGCAATACCCCATTGATATACGCGCGCCACTTGAGCGAGGCCGTAGGTAATGGCGCCCAGGTGTATCTTAAGTACGAGGGTGTAAACCCGACCGGTTCGTTCAAAGATAGGGGTATGACGATGGCTATCTCCAAAGCGGTAGAGGAGAATGCGAAAGCGGTCATATGCGCCTCCACCGGGAATACCTCGGCGTCTGCCGCGAGTTATTCGGCACGCGCCGGGATTAAATGTGTCGTCCTTATACCTGAAGGCGCTATCGCGCTGGGCAAGCTCGCGCAGGCGTTGATACACGGCGCGATGGTATTGGCCGTAAAAGGCAACTTTGACGACGCACTCAAGCTTGTAAGGGAGATATCCGATAATTACCCTATTACTTTGGTGAACTCTTTAAACCCATACAGGATCGAAGGGCAGAAGACAGGGGCGTTCGAGATATGCGATCAGCTTGAAGGTGTCTCTCTCGATTACCATTTTATACCTGTGGGCAACGCGGGTAATATTACCGCTTATTGGAAAGGATATAAAGAGTATCACGAGAAAGGCATGACAAAAAGATTACCGAAGATGATGGGATTCCAGGCTGAAGGGGCTGCGCCGATCGTTAAAAAGAGAGTTATAGAGAAACCCGAGACGATAGCTACGGCCATAAGGATAGGTAACCCGGCCAGCTGGAAGGCCGCCGAAGAAGCGAGAGATGGATCGGGAGGGGTTATAGAGATGGTTAGTGACAATGAGATATTATCAGCGTACTCACTCCTTGCTGAAAGGGAGGGTGTATTTTGCGAACCTGCCTCAGCGGCTTCAGTTGCCGGCCTCTTAAAGAAAGCGAAAGAAGGTTCTATTGCCAAAAGTTCAAAGATAGTCTGTATATTGACCGGCCATGGCCTAAAAGATCCGGACAGGGCGATAGCGACCGTAAATAGGCCGAAGGTATTCAAAACGGATATAAATACGATAATCAAGGAGATAGGACTGTAAGAGTGTCAAAATATAAAAGTGTCAAAGTATCACGCGGGAGTAAATAAGTAAAGTGTCATAAA
>JAZFTF010000151.1:0-2057 GCA_036446495.1 Candidatus Omnitrophota bacterium
AGGCAAACTTGAGAGCTTTTCCATGACAGATTTCGGTGTTGTTAAGGTTGATGACAAGGTGGAAGGCTCAAAGAAGGCATTAGAGGCTGTGGCCAAGAGACTCTTGACTAAAGACGTGAACATATCAGTATCAGGCCCAAATGCGATCGTAAGATACATAGAACTGCCAAATATGACGGATGAAGAGTTGAAGAGCTCTATGAAGTTTGAGGCCGAAAAGTATATCCCATTCAGGTCTAAAGACGTCATTGTCGACTGCCAGGTGCTTGAGAAGTTGGCCCGGGGCAAGATGAGGGTCCTCCTGGCGGCGGCGAAGAAAGAGGCGATAACCGAGAAGATCAACCTTGTTGAGGGGGTGGGGTTGTCTGTTAATCTCATAGACTGCGACTCATTCGCGCTCATAAATACCTTTCTCTTAAATTTTCCTGATCTGCCTGAGGATGGCTGCATAGCACTTGTGAATATGGGGGAGAGGCTTACGACCATAGATATACTAAAAGGAAAGTCCGCGACATTTACAAGGGAGCTGCAGATAGGCGGATGGGATTTCTCCAAGGCGATATCTCAAAAACTCAACCTTGACATGGCCGCTGCCGTGCAAGTTATGGAGAACCCGCAGGCGAGGTTGGAAGAGTTGATGGGCGCCGTAAGGCCCACGATAGTCCATATTGTAGAAGAGGTGAAGCTTTCCTTAAGCTATTATGAAAACCAGATGGGCGCGGTTGTCGATAAGATCTATCTGAGCGGCGGGCTCTCGTTTTTTCATGGACTTGTAGATATACTCAAAGAGGGCATAGGTATGGAATGTTTTTTATGGGACCCGGTAAAAAGAATAACTATAGATAAGGGTGTTGACCAGGAGAAGCTGAGTAAGATAAAACACCAACTCCCTGTCGCACTTGGGTTGGCTATAAGGGGATGATAGCGGTTACTGCGGTTTGCGGTTTATGGTTTGCGGTTTGCGCTAACCGAATACCGCACACCGCGAACCGAATCAAGCGTTAACATGGGAGAAAGATGTTAGAGATAAATCTATTGCCGGAAGAGTTCAGAAAGAAGAAGAGCCGGTTCGCGATGCCCCAGATAAATGTCAGTTCGCTCCCTCTCTTTATAGGCGCGGTCATCCTGCTTGTATCGCTGCATATCATACTATTGGTCATGATAAATATAAATAAAAACGTCTACACAAAGATGTCAAAGGAGTGGGAGCTCTCGGAACCGCTAAAGAATTCCGTGGAGCTCATCAGGCGCGCGAATGTTACGACCGCCAACAATGTCCGCGCGATAGAGGACCTTATGGCAAAGAAGATATTATGGTTTGAGAAGCTTAATGAATTGAGCGATCTCATAACGCCGGGCGTCTGGTATACACGGCTGACCATAGATGAGAAGACCGTCTTGATCGAGTCGGTACCCCGGCTCGGCCAGAAAAAGTTGCAAGGTGGAGGCAGAGGGGCGCGGGGCAAGAAGCAAGAGATCTCTTATCTCGTGATCGAAGGCGAGGTATCCGCGACCTACGGTGAGGAGCTGGCGATAATAGGGAAGTACATAGACGGTCTTAAGCGCGATAAGGCATTCTTCAGCGATTTTTCGAATATAGAGCTCGATTCGACCAAGCTTCATACTATATTGGACAATGACGTGATGCATTTTTCCATAAATTGTTATTTCAAGGAGCGTGGACTCGATGACGCCGGCTAAGTTTCAGATCGCCAAGAACCAGAAAGAGAAGATGATCCTTACGGTGATGGTGGCTGCATTGCTCATAGGCGGATATTTTTATCTGCTCATAAAGCCCGCGATAGCGGAACTTATGGTACTTGCGCCGAAGGTCTCGTCTCTAAGAAGAGATCTCGCCACGAGCAGGAATCTGATCAATAGCAGGCCCATGGTAGAGATGCGAAAGAGCGAACTCGACCAGAAGATAAAGGAGTTCGAAAAGATATTTCCAAGAGAACGCGAGATACCGAAGCTCCTTGCAAAACTCTCAGAGGTCGCCGGCGGATCGGGTGTCAAGATCAAAGGGATAAAGCCGATAGGTCTTCACGGATATGGCC
>JAZFTF010000152.1:0-6691 GCA_036446495.1 Candidatus Omnitrophota bacterium
GTGTTTATATAACGTGATCGACACCGGTACCGGCTGATCTACCAAAAGGGGTTTTAAAAATACACGGATGGCCTATAAATGACAGGAGGTGGAGGATGGCGAAGAAGGTTGCAAAAAAACCATCAAAGGCTGCGCCAGTAAGGAAGGTTAAGAAGAAAGGAGTCTCAAAGGCCGAAGCCGAAGCAAAGGTGAAGGAAGAAGCGAGGAAGAAGGCCGAAGTCGAAGTTGAAGAAGATATAGCAGCTCCCAAGAAAGCGAAAGCAAAGGTGCTCTCCATTGACGATGAAGAGGTTATCCGTACACTCCTTAAGAAGATACTTACAAAGGCGGGATACGGGGTTAAACTGGCTGCTTCGGGAGAGGAAGGCCTTAGGGTGATGAAGAAAGAGGCGTTCGATCTATGTATCATAGATTTGAAGATGCCGGGAATGGGAGGCATGGCATTTTTGGGACGGATGAAGGAGCTCTATCCCGATACGGAAGCGGTTATTCTTACGGCGTTCGGCGATATCGATACCGCTGTGGATGCTATGAAGAAAGGCGCTTTCAATTTTGTACCCAAACCGTTTAAAAAAGAGATATTTCTTACCATCATAGGGCGGGCGCTTGAGAGAAGGGCGATGAAGAGAGAGGTTGAGGAGACTAGGACGGCGATGCGCGAAATTGAAAACGAAGCCTCCTCGAAGATCGG
This sequence comes from Candidatus Omnitrophota bacterium, assembly GCA_036446495.1. Taxonomy (GTDB): domain Bacteria; phylum Omnitrophota; class Gorgyraeia; order JABMRJ01; family JABMRJ01; genus JAZFTF01. Next base: position 692 of record JAZFTF010000152.1, read on the forward strand.
CCAGCTCGAAGACCAGCTTGCAGCAGTCGAAGAAGCCAAAGGTGAACTGGGCGAGCAGTTTAACGCTATCAGGGAGTCCCTGGTGACCGGAGACGGTAAGCGCGGCGATCTTGAGAAGAAGGTTATCTCCCTGGAAAAGGTGGCCGGACGGATAAAAGAGATGGAAAAGGAATTAGTCGCAGCCGAAAAGGAAAAGAAAGAGACGTTTAAGAAAGCAGAAAAGCTGGAAAAAGAACTCACCCTGAAGGTCTCCAGCAATGTCGAGCTGGGCAATAAGCTCGAAGAAGCAAAAACAAGTTTGGACGGCTTGAAAAAGGAAGTCGTCAAAAAGAAAGAAGCGGTCTCCAGCGAGGAGAAGGACAAACTGAAGCTATCGCTTGGCGATATACATAAGGCCCTTGCCGATTTTAGGAAAGAGATCGAAGATTAATAGGAGAGCAATGCGGCTCACAGCTAAAACTTTTATATAGGAGGGCATCTCTTAATGGGTGATAAAAGAGCTTCAACAGAGGATACGGCGGATTCCCGGCGTAATATAATCGCTATCAGCGGAGGAAAAGGCGGCGTCGGCAAAAGCGTCATCGCCGCGAATCTAGCGGTTCTGCTCGCCCTTATGGAGAAGCGCGTTGTCTTGATAGACATGGATTTCGGAAGCGCCAATCTCCATACCTGCCTCGGAGTGAAATCTCCCGCATGGAGCATCAAGGACTTTCTCCTGAAGAAGAAAGACACCCTCAATGAGATCTTCATCGATACGCGGATCGAGCAGCTCAAATTTATTAGCGGCGCAGGTGATATGCCCGGGCTCTCTAACATGGCGTATTCTCAGAAACTTAAAATAATAAGGCATCTTAAGGCATTGGAAGGGGATCATATTATACTGGACCTGGGGCCCGGAATTACATTCAACGTCCTCGACTTCTTTTCAGCCGCAGACAGCCCTGTCCTTGTAACTACGCCGGAGACGACGTCAATAACTAATACATTCAGTTTTATAAAAGCGTTTCTTTTCAGGAAGCTCTACAAGGCCTTTAAAAATAATAGCGAAGTGGTGTCGTTGTTGGATTTAGCGAAGGACCCGAAGAACGAACGCGGGATCCGGATATTCGCCGATCTTGAGAGTGCGATCGGCAAAGTCGACATCGAACAGACCCGTAAGTTTAAGTCTATCCTGGAGTCTTGTAAGCCGAAGTTTATACTGAATATGATCAGGCGCAAGGATGAAACGATGGGCCATATGTTGACATCCCTGGTAGAAAGATGCCTGAGTGTTAAGTGTGAGTGCCTGGGTTGCGTCAATTACGATGATTTCATGCCGGAGTCTATACTCAAGATGAAGCCGTTTGTGTTAGAGTACCCCGAGAGCGATGTTACGGCCTCTTTATGGGGTATCGCATCCAAGATAACCGGCACACGCCCTAAAAATGACCAGCCGGCCTGCCCGCCTTCGGAGGGCAAGACAGAAGAGCGGGCATGGCGCGAAGCGGAGGAGCTTCTTAAGGCCGGCGGGGAGTCTTTAGAATCCAAAGGCCCGACTAGACGGTGGGAAATGCATGTTTCGAGCGAAAAGCCGAGAATGAAGGCAAAGAGTGAATAATAAAGCGCAAAAAGGAGCCTACTATGAATAACGAAGAACTTAAAAGGGGTCTTTTAAACAGAGAGATACTCAATAGACCCAGTCTATTATTTAGAGGGATAACCGATAAGCTCGGCCAGGTAGGCAAGGATAGTTACATCGCGGCGTTATCGACTATTGACACTTCGAGGAAGGCCGGCAAGACGGCCGTCCTCAAGATGGAGATCGCTTCGAGAAAGACGAAGATGAAGAAGCTCTTCAGTAAATTGGGCGAGCTGGCATACAGTGCCGGCGTGGGTAAAGCCGGAGATATCTTTCAGGATGCGTCCGTACGGGGCCTTATCGATGGCATCAAGTCTTATGATGACGAGATAAAAGAGATCGAGCAGTATATCGCTTCGTTAGAGAGCGCGACGTTTATGAAGAGATCCGGCGCAGATGACATTAACGGGAGGAAAGACATTTGGATCGTAGAGGAGACATTTGAGGGTGAGAAGAATACAAAAGACGCCCTTCGAGAGAGCGATCCCGGAAAGAAGGCAGGGCTTCAAGATGCCCCCGCGCAGACGAAGAGTGCCAATAATCTGTTAACCCATGTTGAAGCGCTGAAAGATAAGGATATAGAGGTCCGCATCAAGGCCCTTAAAGAGCTTTTTAAATTTGAGGGATTGGAGGCGATACCTCATATGATAAGCGCCCTCATGGATAAGGACGCGGAGGTTCGGAGAAGGGCCGCCTCATATCTTGGATGGAAGGTGGCTGTATCAGCGGCCCCTGCCCTCATCACAGCTGCCAAGGATAAGAAACCCTCCGTAAGGAAGGCCTCTTTTGAGGCGCTCGGTGAGCTTGGAACGAAAGAGGCGGTGCCGGCATTGATCAAGGGGCTGGATGACCGGGATCACGAGGTGCGCAAGTCCGCCTATAAGTCGCTCACGAAGGTAACGGGCGAGTTTATCGAGTTTAACGCGGGTAGTTCGCTGTCGGAGAGGTTTAAGAGCATACAGAGATGGGAGAAAAAGTGGGGAAAAGGAAAGGGATAGCGCTAAACCCGGTCTTCCTGCGTGTTGGCAGGTTCGCAGCCAGAGCTCGAATGCTGTCCGGAAAAGCAACCCATTTTATGGCCAAGGAGTTTACGCTCCTGGATATAAAAAAGAGTTATTTAGCGGAGAAACTATTACACACGGATATCTTATATCTTAGGAAGTTCGTCGAGGTCAAGCCCCAATCGGCCGATACCCATTATAATCTTGGGTCAGCGCTGATGAATAGAGGAAGATTTAACGAGGCCGCTTTCTATTTCAAGAAGGCCGCCCTTTGGAATTTTCATCACATCCGCGCGTATCTGGGCATGGCCAAGGCATATCTTCACCTCCAGCGATATGACGAGTCCATTGAGGCGCTGGAAAAAGCGATTACCTATGATGGGAAGAACGCCGAAATCCAATATAAGCTCAGTATCGCGTATGATAAGAAGGGCACGCGTGATAAGGCCGTCGATTCGTTGAAGAGAGCACTTGAGTTAAGACCGGATTTTGAAAAAGCCAAAGACGCCCTCAGCTTGTTAGAGGAAGATAGTAGCCATAAATAAAGGTCCCGCCCTTTTGGAATTTCACGCAAAAGGGCGGGATCAATTCGACCATTCATAGAGGAAGTTCAAAGAAGGTAGACTTACGAAAATCTTTGATTTTCGTAAGTCTAGGCCTCATTGAAGGAGGATAAGGTGGGGAAGGCCTTAGGAAGAGCAGTGCTGGCCGTATTAGTAACGGCCCTTGGCGCGGCGGTTATCAGGAAGAGATATCCTGAATTGCCGAAGAAGGTAACCGACGGGACCGTGGAGTTGGTGAATAACGTTAAGGATAGTATAAAAGATCTTACCTCTGCGGCCATAGACGCCTTCAAAGAAGGGTATGCTTCTGCGCGAACGCGCAAGGTATAACCCATCATACATATTGTTATGGAGCGCCATCTAACCAGGCGCTATAGCGCGAAGTATGTTATTGCGTTAGCAGTATTATTAATGTTATCTAGATATTCTACGGGAGGGGGAAGATATGGGTAAGAAACGCACCTCACTACAGAGCTTGTTACCATTGCCCGATATGGCCGAACCGGCGGGAGACATTCTCAAGGAGTTTAACGAGGCAGTAAGAGCGCTGGCAGATACGAAAAACGCGCTGGAGCGCGACGTGACAAATCTCAGGGATGAGTTAGAGAAGATCCAAAGGGAGAGGGTCGTACTCGAGGCGGATTTCGGAAAGACGAATGACATTTCTGAGATCGCTATGGCCGCGAAGGCCGCCGAAGAAGAAAAGCAGGACGTCTTAATGAGGAATCAGGAGTTAAAGAGCTATCTCGATTCGGCAGCCGACACGATAAAGGGGTTCGAGATAAGACTTGCCGAGGGGGATAACGAGATAAAGAGGCTTCGCAGACGGGTAGAATCGTTCGAACAAGAAAAGAGTATTCTCTTTAAAGAAAGAGAAGACCTTAAGGCCAAGGCGATCAGGATGAACGATATGATAAGGGAGCAGGATCTGAAGATAAAAGACCTGACCATAAAATCAGAGACTCAAGAAGACGATAAGAGATACCTTGAGAGCGAGCTTGAATCAACGAAGAAGACGCTGAATGAGATACAAGAGTCGATGGTCTCCATAAAAGATAAGATGACGAGAGGTCAATTCAACCGTTCATAGAAAAAGTCCAACGAAGATGGATTTACGAAAATCAAAGATTTTCGTAAATCCAGGTCTCATTGAAGGGGAGGTTCGCGATGCAAGAGAGGAAGAGAAGAGATATCCTTGGGACGATTCACGATGTGGGCACGACCCTGGACGACGCGCTTAATATTAAAGAGGCCCTAGATTATGATATAGCCGCTAAAAGAGCGGAGGTTGAGAAACTCCAGGAGATGAAGTCAGGCCTTGAGCTGGAAGTGAAGGAGCAGCGCAGGGTAGAGGAGATCTCTTCCCAGCTTTTAGTGAAGGATAGAGAGATATTTTTCCTGAAGGAGAAGGCCAAGGACTCTGAGGCCGAGAGATCGACCATGGCTTCTTCCGAAAAAGACCTGGTCTTTACGATGGATGCGATGAAGAGATCTCTTGCGCAGGCGGAGTCTACCAAGGAAGACCTCTGGGGGAAGGTCCAATCTCTTCAGGAAGAGCTGGGCAAGGCGACCGATTTTAAAAGGGAGCTTGAGTTTTGCGCGAATGATAAGAGCCTCGTTACGGAGAAGCTAAGGCATATGGAGGCTCAACTGCAGTCCGCGATTACGGAGAACAGCTCTCTCAAATTGAATATGGAGTCGACGCGTGAGACCTTTGAAGATCTAAAGCACTCAAGGCAGCAGAAAGAGATAGATTATGAGGATCTTGATCGTTTGGTAACGCAGGAGAAGGCGGAGCTGGCGAGCCTGAAAGACGGAAGAAGAGTTATGATTGAGAGAATAAGTTCACTCGAGTCGCAGCTCGGAATATCTACCATGACGAGGGATAAACTTGAAAAGGAGTTCATCTCAACAAAAGGGGTCTTTGAGGCATTAGCTGAAGAAAATGCCCATCTGAAGGAGAAGATGCTTGATCTCGAAGAAAAGGCCAGGCCCATGCAGGAGTTTACCACGAAGATCGACGAACTCAAGGTCGAGAAGAGTGACTTGTTGCAGAGAATCAGATCGCATGAGCAGGAGATCGCCTCACAGGAGGTATATAAGACTACGATGGAGGCGAATCTAGCAAGCGCGAAGAAGGCGCTGGGAGGGCTTAAGTTTGCCCAAAATGAGTTAAAAACGGATTTAGATGAGATGACAAAAAAGGCCCACGGGGCGACAGAATCGGAGTTCCGGGCAAGAAGGTTCGAGCAGGAGAAGACCGAGGCGGCCGGACAAGTCAATACCTTGATCGCCAGGGCCAGCTCGTTAGAAACCTCAAAAAATGCCCTTGAGAGCGCTCTGAACGCAAACAAGAAGGCCCTTGAGGTGGAGAGGGAAGATAGGGAGAGGCTGGAGATCCGTTTCACGCCGCTGGTAGAGAAAGAGAATATCGTGACGGACTTAGAGGCAAAGCTTGCCCGTACCGAGGACGACAGGCAGGAAGCGCTTAAGCGGGTAAAAGCGCTGGAAGATAGGCTCTCAGAGACGGTTCTCGAGGTAAAGACTGAGGTAAAGGATGAGACGCAGTATGAGGCCTTGAAGAAGGAGAACGAAAAGCTTAAAGGGCAGATCAAGAGCCTGGAGAAAGAGTCGAAGAAGGGCTTTGAGAACCTTGAGTATATCAAGAAGTCATTTGCGGAGAAGGAGGAGTCCAACGAGAAGCTCAAGGAAGAGGTTGAGTCCCTAAATAAAGGCTCAAAGAAGGGCTTTGAGGGGCTTGAGTATATCAAGAAGTCGCTCGCAACAAGTGAAGAGACAAGAGAGAAACTCGCGACCA